>JANWZO010000019.1 GCA_025054615.1 Kiritimatiellia bacterium | reverse complement strand
CGCCCCCGCCTCCGGCCTCCCGCGAAGCTCCGCCGCCTCCGTCGCCTCCCGCAACCGCTCCCGCTGTGGGCGAGTCCGAGCCGGTGACCTTGACGGCCACCCCCTCCCCCCAGCCGCCTCCTTCCCCTGCCCCGCAGCGGGCCCCCATGCAGCCGGCGGCGGCGATCCCGCGGGTTCCACCGGCCGCGGAATCCGGGGCCGCTGCGCCTGCCGCACCTTCTACGCGCAAATTCGCTCGTGAAATCGGGGTCGATATTACCCAGGTCCCCGGAACAGGGCCGGGCGGGCGTATTTCCATCGACGATGTCAAAAATTACGCAAGGGCCCTGAATGCCGGACTCATCCAGCAACGCGGACGGCCGGCGCAGCCGCCACTCCCGGATTTTTCACGATGGGGCGAAGTTGAATATCAACCCCTCAACAACGTGCGCATCGCCACTGCCGAGCAAATGTCGCTGTGCTGGACCACGATCCCGCACGTGACGCTGCATGATAAGGCCGATATCACCGAACTCGAAAAACTCCGACAGGAAGCCCGACCGAAGGCGGAGGCGGCTGGGGCCAAACTCACGCTGACGGCCTTCCTGGTCAAGATCGCCGCGTCGGCGCTCAAAGTGCATCCCAAATTCAACTCCAGCATCGATATGGCCCGCGGCGAGCTGATTCTCAAACGGTATTACAACATCGGCGTCGCCGTGGACACCGAGAGAGGATTGCTGGTCCCGGTGATCCGGGACGTGGACCGCCGCAATGTCATTCAAATTGCGGTCGAACTGCAGCGGGCGGCCGACAGAGCCCGCTCCCGTAAATTAAGCCCCGACGACATGACGGGCTCCTGCTTCACGATCACCAACCTCGGGGCAATCGGCGGCGGCTTTTTCACCCCCATTGTCAACCATCCGGAGGTTGCTATCCTTGGAGTGGGCCGCGCCGCCCACGAACCGGTTCTGATTAACGGCTTCTTCCAGCCGCGCCTGATGCTTCCGCTGTCCCTGTCGTTTGACCATCGGATCATCGATGGAGCGGACGGCGCCAGATTTCTACGCTGGATTATTGAGGCCATCCAAAACCCTGTCCTGATTTCCCTGGAGGGTTGAAATCGTGAGTTCTGCGAATTTCCATACGCCCCTGCTGGTGATTGGCGGTGGGCCCGGCGGTTACCCCGCCGCCTTTCTCGCCGCTGATCATGGCCTGTCGGTCACTTTGGTCGACCAGGATGCCAACCCCGGCGGTGTTTGCCTCTACCGGGGATGCATCCCGTCGAAGGCCCTGCTGCATGTCGCGCGGGTTATGAGCGAGGCGCGGGAATCGGTCGAATGGGGTCTCACCTATTCGGAACCCGTGATCGACCTCGATCGCATGAGGGCGTGGAAAGATAAAGTGATTGCGAAACTGACCGGCGGCCTTGGAACATTAACCCGGAAACGGAATATTCGGTTCATCCAGGGGCGCGCGCACCTCCTATCGAACCGCAGCGCGGAAGTCGCCTGTGTAGACGGATCCCGGCACACGATAACTTTCGACCATTGCATTCTCGCGCCCGGCTCGCGGCCGGTCATCCCTCCCGGCATGGACCTTCGGACGGACCGTGTCATGGATTCCACCGCCGCCCTCAACCTTCCGGACATTCCGGGGAGCCTCTTGATCATCGGCGGCGGCTATATCGGCTGCGAGCTGGGCACGGTCTACGCGACGCTCGGCAGCAAGGTCACGATGGTGGAAATGTTGCCGCAGCTCCTCACGGGCGCAGACCGAGATCTCGCCAACGTGCTCATCGGCGTCCTCGAGAAGAAATTCCACAAGATCATGCTCAAGACCAAGGTCGTCGAGCTCGTGGACAAAGGCGACAAGATCCAGGTCCGTTTTGAAGGACTCCACGTGGACGAGCCCGTCCAGGAATTCGACCGCATCTTGATTTCGGTCGGACGACGTCCGAATACCGAGAACCTCGGTCTGGAGAACACTCGGGTCCAGCTCGATGAGAAAGGATTCATCAAAACCGACAAACAGCGCCGAACCGCCGAGCCGACCATCTTCGCCATCGGCGATGCCGCCGGTGAACCGCTGCTTGCCCATAAAGCCTCTCACGAGGGGCGAGTGGCCGTTGAAGCCATTCTCGGACACCCCTCGATTTTTGATCCCCGTGCGATTCCCGCGGTGGTCTTTACCGACCCGGAAATGGCGTGGTGCGGTCTGACCGAACTTCAGGCGCGGCAGGAGGGGCGAGAAGTCAAGACGGTCTCATTCCCATGGGCGGCGTCAGGCCGCGCAGCCACCATGGGCCGGAATGAGGGGTTGACAAAACTTATCTTGGACCCGCATACGGAACAGGTCCTGGGCGTCGGGATTGTCGGCGTCGGCGCGGGCGAGATGATCGCGGAAGGGGTACTCGCCGTGGAAATGGCCGCGCGCGCGGAGGACCTGAAGATGACTATCCACGCCCACCCCACCCTGTCGGAAACGATGATGGAGGCTGCCGAAATCTTCTTCGGCCACGGCACCCACGTCATTCCAAAACGGTGAGGGATCGATTGTCGTTTCCCTCGGGCCGTAAATATTTCCATCACTCCGGCCGGCTATGCTGCCCTTATATGGAACGCGGCCGGCCCTCTTGATTTGTCGGACTGCCCCGATATATCCGATTCGGATATGAAGGATGTCGAAACGACAGTTGAGGCCCGTGCATCGCTGATTCATGGAACCGGAGTGTTTGCACGACGCCGGATCGCAAAAGGCGAACGAATCATCGAGTATACAGGCCTCCGGGAAAAATGGAGCGATCATTCGGCCGGTGAGGGATCTCACACGGAGCTCATGCACGTCAGCCCGACCCATGTCATCAACCCGAGGGAGGGCGGCAACGTCTCCCGCTTCATCAACCACTCCTGCGACCCAAATTGCGAGGCGGTGATCGAGGATGGGCGCGTGTTCTTTTACGCGCTGCGGGACATCGAAGTGGGCGAGGAGCTTCTTTTCGACTACGCGCTGACACTCGGCCGCCGATTTACGCGGGAAGACGTCCTGCGTTACCGCTGCCACTGTTCATCGCCGCGCTGCCGCGGCACGATGCTTCACGTTCCCCCGCACCGGCGCCTGCAGGTGAAGCGGTGGATCCGCGAAGCCGCCCATACCGAAGTCGGATCCGGTTAAGCGCGATCCGTCTCTTCGGAGCCCTTCTGGCCGTTTTTGCGCAGCTTGGCGCCGGCCATGAGCCGCCATTCCCGGTCGGTGAATCGCTCAGAGCCCGCCTCACGTGGGGCCGCATCCCCGTCGGCGAAGCCATGATCGAATCGGAGTGGACCGACGATCAACCGCCACTGATTCGGTTGCGTGTTCACGTCCGATCCAATGCATTCCTGGACCGATTTTATCGAATTGACGATGTGGTCGAATCGATCGTCGACCCGACAACTTTTCTGCCCATCCGATTCGAAAAACGCCTTCAGGAGGGCGGCTCGTTACGCCATGACATCACGTTTTACAACCGCGAGGAAGGCCGGGTCTTCTGGCACAATTTGCTCGTGCCCGAGCGGCGCGATTTTCCCGCGCCACGGGACATCCGAGACATCCTCTCCCTGATGTACTCCCTCCGATCGGCCGATTTCCGACCCGGGCAAACAAACTGGTATGTGGTGTCCGGCGACGAGGGCATTATTACCGTTGGAATCGACGTCAATTCGCATCAGACTTTTGAGCATCCTCGCTACGGCAGGATCCCCGCGTATTTCATTCGCCCGATTGTCGGGAATGACCCGCTGTTTTTGGGGCGAATTCCGCGGCAACTGTGGATTTCCAGCGATCCCCCCTACGTCTTGCTAAGGCTCAGTGTCGAGGCGCCGGTCGGTCGGATCCACCTCACGCTGGATGAAATCCTTGGCCATCCTCGAGGTCCTTGGCCATACCGGTCGACCGGCAGCTCGACCGATAGCCACGCGGACCGCTGAATTCGATCGTCACTCGGGCGACGGGGCCAGGCGGACAACACGGCCCGGTGCGGACTGGCGGCTTCGAATCTGCCCATCCACGGCATCAATCACGATCC
This sequence comes from Kiritimatiellia bacterium, assembly GCA_025054615.1. Taxonomy (NCBI): domain Bacteria; kingdom Pseudomonadati; phylum Kiritimatiellota; class Kiritimatiellia; species Kiritimatiellia bacterium. The sequence goes on along the minus strand of JANWZO010000019.1, from coordinate 38,573 downwards.
ATTGATCGGCTCCGAGACCGACATTGACGAGGAGCAAACCATTCCGCTGCGGCGCCACCGCTCGCAGCGTGTGCGTGGGCTGGTCCAGCGCAATCAGGCGAAGATTCAGCTCAGATGCCTCTTCACGAATTTCGAAAATGGCGACCTCCGGCCGGGGCGCGAACGATTTTTCGACGTCGTCCTCACCTCGACGCTTGAGCTTGCCACCCGCGGCGGCGGCGATCGCGCCCAGTGCAGGAATCGGTTCGGGCGAATAGAGGCCATGGCCGACCGGGATAACTTGCGCGACTTTGCGCGCAGTCAGGTCAATGAGTACAGCCCCGCCCTCGGGTCCCGCATTCAGCACCAGGGCATGATCCCGCCCACCGATGTCCACCCCAACTGCTCGGTCCGGAAACGCCGTCCCCCATGATCCGTCCAGCGACGTCGGGATCGTCGTCCACCGCGAGAATTCGCCATTTCGAGCCGCCTCGAGATCCATCAAGCCGACCGCGCCATATAAATCCAGGGTCACCAACAGCGTGTTGGAGCGCGGAAACAACAAGACGACCTCGGGTCCCGGTCCGCTTTGCCTCAGGTCGCCGTCCCTTCCAAAATGAAGTTCGCTTCGGTCGCGCGGGAGGCGCAAATCGGCTGCCACTTCTCCGGTTTCAAGGTCCAGAGCGACCAACCGATGTCCGAGGCGTTTACCATCCTTGCTGTCCTTTTGAAGCGTAACCCACGCGAGGCGACCGTTCGGGTCGAAGCGGACATCCTCGGGCCGGCGACCCGGCGGATTGAGGGCGCTCTTGAGCTGCCAATCGCGCAGAACCCTACCTTCAGCGAGGTCGATCAGATATACCCCGCCTTCTTCGCCCCCGACAATCGCCCGGCTCGCCCGGACGCGTATTTCATCGAGCTTGTCCGAAATCGTGAGGGTCGACACCAGCCCGGTGGGGTTTCGGATGACCAAGTTTCCCGGCGCCTTTGCATTGACAGCCAGCACCGCCCAACCCTCTCTCGTCTGGGCCACTTTGCCGCCCTCGCGTGCAGCGGGCGAAGCGTACACAATCTCCTGCGTGAGGACGACGCCAGAATCCGCATCGACTTCGATCCTTCCAAGCCCGCCCGCTGCGCCAGCGGTAAAGCTGAAGAAAATTTGAGTTGGCTCAGCCCATGCCTGAGTGCAGAGCCAAATCGCGATGAGCCAGAATTTCCATGCTATGGAAAAAGTATGCTTCATGGTTTCCATCCTATGGAAAAAATGGGCTTTACGAATTCCATGCTATGGAAATTCAGACCTATGGAATGTGCGGAGTTCGAGCTGCGGGTCCGGCGTCCGCGGGTTCCGAAGTATTCTCCGCATCACATAATGCGCATTCGTTAGGTTGAGCTCGAGCGCGCAACAACGCGTCGAGGATTTCGAGCGTGCCCTCGGGCCCTGCGGAAGTGGCGACGATTCCGCCTGCGCGGAGGACGATTTCTCGGATGTCCGGGTGCGCATCGGCGGGACATCCGACCAGGCCCGCGTGGCGGCCGTCCAACATCGAGAGGTCGTTCTGATGGTCGCCGACGGCGAGAATGTGGTCCGGCCCGAAGCCTCGAGCCTTCGCATATGCGGAAAGCGAGGGACCTTTGCCCAGCCCTTCCGGCAGGACCGCCACCCAGCAACCGTTACGGCTGACGAAAACCCTAGGAATGTTCGCAGTAACCCGCCGGACTTCCATGAAGAGGGCTTCCGCCTGCGCGCCTTCATCTGCCGCGCGCAGAGCGGGAAAAAGGCCTTGTTCGACGTAAAACAGACCCGGAAAATCGCTGGCCCAGCGAGGCAGATGGGGCTCGAGAGCAGCACGAGCCTCCCTCGAACAGCGCGAGAGCCGGGATTCCGCGTCGAAGTTCCACGGTTGGAGCGGCTCGTATTCCGAGCCGCACCGCAGATAGACAAAACTTTCCGAGCAGATCAGCGCGTCGGGGGGGTGCGTCAACCCCGCCATTCGGCTCCGCTCCAACACAACCTTCTGGTCGATAATATCCCGGCCACTGTTCGTACACCAGCGAATACCTAGCGCCTCCAGCGCATTGATCGCGCGGATGATGTCTGGATGAAAGACGCCGGTCGGATCCGGATACACCATCACCGTCCCATCGAAATCCAGCGCAACCAAGCGGATCGAATCCATGCGAGGGTCGGTCTTCATATTGCGTGAGGATGCTGCATTTCGATGGCCAATCAATGCGGAGATTCCGTGACGCGGTTCAGCAATCGCTGGGTGAGCAGTAGGGTGGCCGTCGTGGCGCCGATTGTAACTGTGGCCATGGCCATCGCCGCGCCGACATCACCTTGCTCGAACTGGTTGAAGATGAAAGTAGCCGTGGTGTCCATCCCCGGCGGCAGGAGCAACACGGAGCAAACCAGCTCGCGCACGCAGACGATGAACGTCGTCAGCCAGGCGGCCCCCAGCGCGGGAGCAAGCTGAGGAAGCACGATCGCCCGGAGAATGCGGAACCGCCCCGCCCCAAGCTGGGCGCCGGCCAGCTCCAAACGCGGATCAATCCTGCGCACAGCCGCTCCGGCATAGGCCAGCGCGTCCGAGATATAGCAGACCACATACGCGAGCAGCAGCATGCCCAGCGTGCCGTACACATCAATAGGCACCCACGGGGCGTTCCATGCGAGGATCAGGCCGACCGCCAGCACAATCTTCGGAATCGCGCGCGGGAGAATGCCGAGCGCTTCAATCGCCCTTCGCATCGCGGGTCCGGACCGTGCCGCGACATAAGCGATGCAGCCGCCAATGAGGGCGCACACTGTCGCCGCGATAGCCGCGAGACCCAGGCTGGTCATTAGCGCCGAGCGCCCTCCGGAACCTGGCGATAACAAAGCCGCATAATGCCGCAGGTTCCAAGTTGGCCCGTCTTCGGTCCAGCGATCGACCATGCTCATCGCCAGCATGGCCGCGTAGGGCATTCCCGTGCTTAGGACAAACAAGCCGCCAAACCACAGCCAGGCCAGCGCCGCCTGCCAGGGGGTTAGCCGCGCGGTCCGCACAGGCGCCGCACGGGCGGGAGCCGGGGCGGCCTTGCGAGAAAAGCGATGGCCAATTTGGGCGGAGAGCAAAGCAAACGCCGCAAGCACGGAGGAAAGCGCCGAGGCGGCGGGTAGATCGATCGGCCAGCTTGTGACGAGGTTGTAAATCTCCGCGGGCAACAGCGCGAGATTTGCCCGAGTACCTAGCACCGCCGGCACGCCAAAATTCGACAACGCATCGAGGCTGACGAGCAGACCCGTGTTTAGAATAGCCGGCGCGAGGAGCGGAAGCCGGATTTCGCGCCAGAGCCGGCGACGCGACGCGCCGAGCTGAAGCGCGGCATCCTCGAGCCGGCTGGGAATGCGCAACAGGGCAGCCTCCACCCCCAGCGCCACATAACCAAAGGACGCCAGCGCCATGACAAGCGTCACGCCGTGGAAGGAAAAAAACCAGTCGCGCAAGCTTTCAGGCACGCCGAACCACATGTCGCCGAATCCGCCGGGTTGAAGAAAAACGACGTAGGAGAGCGCAGCCACATACGGCGGCGTCATGATGGGCACCAACAAGGTTATCCGCGCCAGCGCCCGCCCCGGAAGGGCGCAGCGCGCCAGGAGGAAGCCACAGGGGATCCCAAAGAGCCAGGCGAGAAGCGTGGTCGCCGCCGCCCATGCCGCTGAATGGGCGAGCATGTGCACGAGGTCCGGTGTCTGCCCCAACACGCGAAACGGGACCAGAAATCCCGAAAAATCTCCCCCAAGTCCTTCAGGGAATAGACTCTGAAAGGCCAACAGGGCGAGCGGGTAGCCGCACGCCAGCGAGAGGAACGCGAGTGCAAACACCGCCCCCGCCCGGGCGCGGCCGAACTCTCGGCGTCGCCCGCTCACCGGACTTCCCCCGCCGCGCGTTGCAGAGCGCGCCTCGATGCAGCGCGCTCGATTTCGAGTTGGAATTTTCGGAGCAGAGCCGCCTGTCGCGCGACCGCCAGATCGGGATCCGGTCGGATGACCCGTTGAGGTTCCGCTCCACGAATCGGATGAGCCGGCACATCCAGCCGGGCCGGAATCAAGCAGGCGCGAGCGACGCGCTGCTGGCTCTCTTCGCTCAGATAGTGTTCCACGAATCGCCGGGCCAGTTCCTGCCTTCGCGAGGATGACAATATGGCCATCGGGCGGGTAACCAGGACAGCGCCATCCTCGGGATACATCATCTCCAGCGGCTCGCCACGAAGAATTTGTTGGTAAATAATGTAGTCAACCGCGCCGAGAAGGGCGTCATAGACGCCCATAGACAGCGCCTGAATGGCCTGGTTGTTCGCGGCGGCGAAGTCCATTCCTCGAAGTCTCAACCGCGCAAATCCGGGCAGAACGGTTTCTCCCAAATCCAGCGCGAGACCTACAACAAAATCGCCCGTGGCTCCGGACCGGGATGGCGACGGCATAACGACCCGCCGAGCATCGTCGATCTGGAACCATTCCGACCAACTTCGCGGCGCCTCGCGGGCTCTGTCCTGGCGCAACGCCACACCGACAAGGGTTGCCGCTGATCCCCAATATGCGCCGTCGGGGTCGCACCACTCGGCTCGCAGACGATCTGCACAAGCCGGGCGGAAGGGCGCCAGACGCCCCTGTTTTTTGAGCGCGTGGGCGGGGACCTCGCCCGCCAGGAGGATCACGTCGGCGCGTGGGCGATATTTCTCCGCCTCCAGTCGAGCGAGAATCTGGCCGGTGGTGGCTTGAAACAAATCGACGCGAACGCCCGCGTTCGAGGCAAAGGAGGTGCAGATCGCCTCGGCTAATGGGCGAGGACCGGCGCTGTAAACGATTAGTCGGTTGACATCCTTTTCAGCAGCGGGCGAGCAGCCGACAAGCAGCGCGGCAATGGTCATGGCCGCACATGTCTTCATGCAGGGTCGTAGAGCAGGCCCATGTGGGCGGGATCGATTTCGACGCACACCCGGTCTCCGCGAAATACGGGGCCGACCGCCTCGCCAGCCAGCTCAAAACCCGAGGGCCACCGCGCGACCGCTTCGACCCGCGCGCCCAAGAATTGCCGATCTGCGCACACGGCAACCTCGCGGGCATCCTCGGAAACGCCCCGAATATGGACCCCTTCGCGGCGGATGTAACACCACCCTCGAGGAGGCCAATCCTTGCGGGCGGGCAGGCGAAAATGCCCATCCAGAATCAGGCGCCCCTCCCGCTGTTCAAAGGGAACGGTGTTCGCCGCCCCGATGAACGAAGCGACAAAGCGGGTCCGCGGAAACCGGTACAGGGTTTCGGGGTCGTCCACCTGCTCCAGCCGTCCTTCACGCATCACCGCGACTGTGTCGCCAAGACTAAAAGCCTCCGCCTGGTCATGCGTGACGTAGACCGCGGTTAGGCCCTCATCGCGAAGAAGCCGTGCGATTTCAGCCCGTAACTCGGCGCGGAGACGGGCATCCAGGGCGCTCAGCGGTTCGTCAAAAAGCAACAAATCGGGGCGAAAGGCCAGCGCGCGCGCGATGGCAACGCGCTGCTGCTGACCGCCGGAGAGCTCGGACGGGAGGCGATTGGCATAATCCAACATGCGCACCTTGGTTAGCGCATCGCGTGTTCTGCGCTCCCGTTCGGCAGTGTCGAGACCCTGCACGCGGAGACCAAATGCGACGTTTTCTGCGACGCTCATATGAGGCCAGAGGCTGAAGTCCTGAAAGACGGTCGCAAACCGGCGTTTCGGAATCGGGACGAAGCGACGCGCCGCCGGATCGTCCAAGGCACGTCCGTTGCAGGAAATGCGACCCGCATCGAGAGGGACAAATCCGGCCACCGCATTTAGAAGAGTGGATTTGCCGCAGCCGGAGGGGCCGAGAATCGCGAGGCACTTGCCCTTTCCGATCGAAACACTCACACCCTGAAGGACTCGGAGAGAGCCGAGAGTGACCTCCGCCCTTTCGATCTCAAGAAATGCAGGCATAGTGATCGGGGCGGCTGCGCCGCCAGTCGGCGCCCCTTGCCATGCGGCGCATGCTCGGATCAGGGCCGCTTGACGCGAATGCGGCGCAACTCCATCCCGTTTGTTCCGGGCCCAGTAATCCACACCATATTCGACGGAGCGACAAAATTCGTCACGCTGAGCCATGGACCTGTGATGAGATTGGTTGTCGACTGAACCTCATACCACCGCCCGCTGACCAACCCCACGGAAGCAATCCCTGCAGAATGGGCAGTCCACAAGAAAGCGCTGCTGGCGGAGTTGGGATCCGTGCCGGCGATCCACTCTTCGAGATCCGTCTGGCCGTCGCCATCGGAATCGTTCGTCGGATGGACAGGTAGGGCATAGCCGGGCGAGGCGACATCAGTGCCGGGGGAGCCCTCGCCATTGTCAGGCGCGATGTACGCGCCATTTTCGCCAGCCACACTGAGACCTAAGTTTGAACCATCGCCCGCCCATTCAAACGAGTAACCAATCGTGGCCGGCGGGATCACGACGCTGGTGATTTCAAGTCCATATTGGTCGTAGATGTACAGAGCATCCCCCGCGGAACTGAAATTCTGGAACACGGCGGGACCCGCGCACCAGACAGGCGCATTGGAGGGCAAGCCCCACTCTTGTAGGAAAATGGATTCGGTCCCTGCAGGCCTCGCGGAAATCACATAGGTGCCGCCGGGCGGAATGACATATCCGTTGAAGTGGCCACTTCCGGGGATATTGGAATCGTCATCCCAGGAGATGCCCGTCAGGTCGACGGGCGAATCCCCGTAATTGTAAATTTCAAACCAGTCCCGATCGGCCGGATGCGAACTCTTCGACATCACCTCCGTGATTCGAATCGTTGCGACGGCCGCTGTCTGGACGATGATCTGAACCTGTGCCGTGCTTGTGCCGTCCACGTCGGTCGCCGTGAAAATGACCGCATAAACACCCGTGGGCGTAGCGAACCACGTCAGGGTTCCCACGGTCCCCGTTGACCCGAAGGTCGCACCGGAGGGTCCGCTTTGCAGGGCGAGAGTCACCGGGTCCCCGTCCGTCGCCAGCGCTTGAACGGTCATTACGACCGTATTGCTTACTTTGACGACGCGATCCGGAATCGGCGCGATCAGAGGCGGTTGCCGGTCCGTATTCCAGTGATTCGTTTGGCCCGGCGTGATCTTTGCGCCGGCAGGCATAATGACCGATCCCCGGAACGGATTGTAGGTTATGCCGGCGCTATCCGACGCATTCGTCATCAAATCGCCGTTGAACCACGCGGCGAAGCTATGGGGATTGATGTTCGTCGCCACGCGGGTGGCGGCATCGGGTGTACCCGAAGATTGCGTCAGCGACGCCGGCGTATAGACGCGGTCTCCCACTGATCCATCGAGCCAGCCGACACTGTCCAGAATTTGGGTGAACGGCGTAACATCGAATGTGCCGTCATCGTTTGTATCAAGATCCTGATCGACGGATCCAGTGAAGTTCGTGACAAGGAGGAATGTCGTCGTGTCGTTGTCGAGCCGGCCGCGCGGATGATTCATGTCCATAAGGGCCGTCGCGGGCGGCACTCCAGTCCACGCCGGCCAGAACGACTGGTACATCTCGCCGATCAGAAGAAGACCATTCGAACCCAGCGAAGATCCGGAAAGATCGCGAGCCCAGAAGATTTTCCCAATGTTCGTACCATTTCCGCTTATTTCTAGAATCGAGAGCCCTTGGAGCGGGGTCCCGGGCGGACCTTTTATCTCGACGTACTCCCTCGAATCGTCCGTGCCGATCGGATTGACGAGAATCTCATTGATCAAGATCGCGCTGTTTGTTGCGTATAGCGGCGGCGATGGTGAAATCGGGTCCCCCGTGAACCGCACGTTGTCGAAGCGCCATGTTCCTGAGGGGGAGTATGCGGAACCGCCGGAGATTCTGGCGCGGTGATAGGCGGTGTTCGGGCCTTGTACCCCTGCGAATTCATCCGTGAATGTCACTGGTGAAAAAATTGACACAATACGGATGCCGAAACCCGAGTTGTTGTTCGCCCCTGCTACAGAGGCAAAGGAGATGTTCGTAAAACTGTAGAATGTATCGTGAGGCGAAAGTCCGCCTCCATTCGTCCAGAAGGGAACCCAGGCCACTCCGCCGTTCGTTGTGTAGTCGACTCGGGCCCAGCGGGATGCGGTGCCCGAGGCGCGATGATCGAAGCGAAGCGCTAGGTTCGAATATCCGACGGTGCTGACAAAAAAAGCGACGCCCGCCGATCCCGAATTTGTAAATTGTCCCGGATAGCTGGATGTTTGCCAACCCTGCAGACTGGAGTTACCGCTTGCAAATGCTGACGAGGTCCCGCCGACATTTGTAGCCAGGCCGCTGCCGATGTTCGGAGTGAGATCGGTCTGTTCGAAGTTCCACTCCGTGATCGTATCGCCCATTGCGCAAACTGCGTAAAACAAAGGGAAAAGGGAAAGTAATCTTTGTGGAATTTTCATCCGGCAGGCTCCTCCTTAATTCGCGACGCCGAGAGGATTCCAAATGATGTCATCCTTGTTGTAGTTCCCCCCGACCGGAGTGGTGACGTATCTGTTCTCAAAGTGACGGGCGGACCCATCGGCCATCGCGATGTGACCGCCGTTTCGATGCCGCGCGGCAAATCGCTGCCAATCGGCTTTCGCGCGGTCGAGCGAGGCGTTTCTATGCGGATCCCCCGCAGGGAGTTCCTCTGGAACCGTTCGCATTTCCACCATGACCGCCGTCTGGGACGGGCGCGGAATGCTTCCGATCCAAACCCGGCTGCCCGCCGGCAGGGACTGATTTAGTTTTGAGTTGATCACATAGCAGAAAAAGAATGCGAACTGGCCGGATTTATACGGAGCGTTGGGCGGACGTTTGGCATACGAATCCACGAAAATGCTCTTTTCAGGAGGCAGCGGAACCTTTTGGCCCATCGATTCCCGATTGATATCCAAATAGGTTTTCTGGCCGACGTACGGGGGGAGCATGTTCGCCCACCAATTCATATTGGTGATGGCGCCCGAAACATTGTCCGGCCCATCCCAGGGCAGTAACTGGTCATCCCGATCGGTCATCGCCAGGTGGATGGCAAGTCCCCACTGGCGCAAATTCGACAGGCTTGACGCCGCACGCCCCCGGGCCAACGCCGAACGGACCGTCGGAAAGATCAACCCCGCAAGAATGCTTATAATCGCGATGACGACCAGCAGTTCAATGAGCGTGAAAGCCCGTAGCTTTCGCATGCGGGATGGCATTGGCTGGTCTAACTTTGCGTGTTCGAGGCTCAGACGCCGTAGCGCCTGCGGAATATGGCGGCCAGCGACATGCCGATGACGGCCAACGCAACAGTTGCCGGTTCGGGAACAACTTCAAAATTACCGAATGTCCACGAATACGGATTCACATTATCAGATTGCCAATTCGCCGGATCGTTGACTGCGGCCAGAAGCTCGGCCGGCGTTCCCGTACGAATTCCGACATAAATCCAGTTGTCGTTCGTTCCCAAGGCAACATTCGCCCCGCTTAGCATCGAGGGAAGGTAACTGGCCGACGTGGTTCCGAGCCCGTTTGTGATCCAGTTTCCGCCCGAGAATTGAACGCCGTACAAGAGACCTGTGATGATCCCGCTGTATTGGCCGGGGACCGGGTTTGAAACGACCGGACCAGTGAAGGCGAATATTTGATCGCCAGCCGTGGCAAGATTCATAAAGCTACCAGAACCGGTGCCAATGTTCCAAGTGGTCCCATTGAAAATGATTACCGTCCCCGCTGCAAGTGGATTGGCATACGTCCATGTCAAAGGACCGCCACCAGAGGTATCCAAATGTTCCGACCACCGAAAATTCGTATTTGTGATTCCCGATCCATCGCCCGAGCCATACGAAGAATCGGTAAAACTGATGGTTGTATTCGCGGGAATGTTTACCAACGGTACCCAGGCAAAACTATCCGGCGCATCACTGTTGGCCATGATGATAAGGATGTCGCCCGGAGACAAAAGAGCCGAAACTGAAACGACTCCAACCATGCACAACGACCCGACAGCCAATAATAACTTTCTCATCGATATTCCTCCTCAAAACTGCATATGAATGTGACCCGGAGGTGTTGAATCCAGTTTTGCACTTCGTTAGATTTGCGTTAGATTCCCAGCGCGCCATTCTCTCTCCGAGCGCCATCATGCATGCTTGGAAAATATGGGTTGCGATTCTCCTGTTGCTCGATGCCGGGCTTGGACTTTGGAACGCTCAACGGCTGGCTCATGTGGTCCCACCGCGCCGACTGGTGTGGATCGCGTCGGTTGAGGCCGTTATCGCCATCCTTCTCGCGATCTGGCACTTTAGCCCGAGTTTGGGACAGCAATGAGCACGGGGGATCAAATTATTTATTTAGATGCACCCGGCATCCGTCGGCGATATGTTTTGCACCGACCCACGGTTGTCCATCAAGGAACCCCCCTACCCGCCGTGATCATGCTGGACGGCCGAGGCGGCACGCCATGGACGGCGATGAAAAGCACTGGATGGAGTGCGCTTGCCGATGATGAGGGCTTTCTCGTCGCATATCCCGAGGCAACCCGGATTGATCCACATGGTCCGCTTCATTTTCTGACCAATCCGCAAATGTGGAACGCCGGGTCCGGAGGGTCAGACGCGGAGCGCTCTCATGTTGATGACGTCGGATTTTTGAATCTGCTTTTGGACGACCTCATTCAGCGGGGCGCGGATCCCGCGCGCCTGTACATGTGCGGCTTCTCAAACGGCGCCTCGATGACGTTCCGATTCGCTTCAGAAATCCCGGAGCGCCTTGCAGCCTTGGGGACGGTCGCCGGCCACTTTCGTCAGAATCAGGCCGGTCACCCGACAAGGCCCATTCCGTTGGCCCACTATTTCGGCATGCAGGATCCGATCAGCCCGTTCCATGGCGGCCTGGTGAAGCTGCCTTGGGGGCCGACCGAATTGCGTCCGCCGGCCCGAGATTCGGCGGTCTCATGGGCGAACCGAAACGGCTGGAGCCATCCTCCGACCCACGAAGCGGGTGAAGGTTATTACCGCGAACGTTGGGGCGAACCCGGGCACCCTGCCGAAGTTGTTTTCACGGCCATCGAGGACCTCGGTCATGTCTGGCCAGGCGGCCATCGGCTGCTTCCGGAGGCGCTCGTGGGCAGGCCGTCAGACCGACTTTCGGCCACACGAGAGTTATGGGCTTTCTTCTCCCGTCACAGCCTTTGAACAGCGCCGATTCCGAAGCGCATCCGCAGCGAACTGCAACTCCGGGGCTCGGATCAGCCGGGCGCTGGTAAAATAAACGAGCATCCCGAATCCGATGGTCGCCAAGACCGTCGCCGCCTCACCCCATTTGCCGCGCACGCCGATCGATCCTATGAATCGCGCCATGGTTTCCATCGAGATCCAAATTGCGAGAACCATAGCCGCCGAACAAAGCAGGGCCCGCCCCGCAGAGGCAAGGATTGAGGCCCAGCCGGGCGAACCGAGGCGACGGTGTAGCAGCCAACCGAGGGTCAGGCCGTTCACCGCTTCGGAAATGACGGTCGATAATGCGAGGCCGGCATGTTTCAACTCTGCGGGCCACGTAACCACGAACAGGACATTCAACACAAAATTCAAAGCGACGCACCTCAGGCCAATACGAAAGGGCGTTCCCGTATCCTGCAGGGCATAGAAAGCTGGAACGAATACCTTCGCGAGGCAGAAAACCATCAGACCGGGCGCGTAGAACCGCAAGGCCACCGCAGTCCGACTCGCCGCCTCGGCGTCGAATCGGCCTGATCCGTAGATCAGTTGCACGATGGGACCTGACAGGGTGAGCAGACCCACGGCTGCCGGTACCATCACAAAAAGCAGCGTGCGCAGGGAATGGTTCAAGGTCTGCCGAAGTTCGGCATGATCTCCCTTCGCGGCGTGGCCCGAAAAAACGGGCAGCAGCACCGTGCTCATGGCTGTTGCCAGCAGTCCCTGCGGAAAGTAGAGAAGCCGTTCCGCATAGAATAGAGAAGCCGGCGCCCAAGGGGCCGCCCAGCGGGCCAACAAGGCGTTGACCATGACGTTGACCTGTGTGACCGATTGACCCAGGGCGGTTGGCGCCATGAGCCGAAATACCCGCCTGACCCGCGGGTCGGCCCATCCCCATACGGGGCGGGGCCGAAATCCGAGTTTGATCAAGACGGGAAGTTGAATGCCCATCTGCGCTAGACCGGCCGCGAGTACCGCTGCCGCAACGCCATAGATTTGCTGGTCCGGCTGGTCGCCCAGCCTCGGGCAGACCAGCGCAACAGAAGCTATCCAAATCATGTTCAACAGGCTCGGGGCGAACGCCGGAAGAGCAAAATGGTGGCAGGCGTTGAGCATGGCCATGAACAAGCCCGCAAGGCAGATAAACAAGAGGTAGGGCATCATCACGCGCGCCAGCGGCAGAAGATGTGGCGCGCGCGCCGCCAAATCTGGATTCCACGCCTCCAACCCATAGGTTCCCACAATGAGGATCGCGACCAGGATGCACAGAAAAAAAGCGACGACCGTTGCCGTCTTGCGTGCAACCTCCCACGCCTCCGCTTCACCCTGCTCCCTACGGGTCGCAACAAACACCGGAACGAAAGCGGAAGAAAGCGCGCCCTCGCCGAATAACGCGCGAAACAAGTTCGGCAGCCGGAAGGCGACGACGAAGTCCGACATGACCGAACTGACGCCAAATGCGTTGGCCGTGAGAACGTCGCGTACCAGCCCCAACAGGCGGCTCAACGATGTGAATCCGCCCACCTTGAAAGCGGACCGCACTACCCGATTTTTTTCCACGCAGAGACTAGGTGCCGCGCCGCTTTCGAAATCAACGAAAATTATGCGTCCCGCCCTTTTCCCGAACGTTGATGCGCTCCGCATCCGTGCCTTTCCTTTGGCCGGGGCAGCCGATATAAACGCGCCCGATGAAGCTTCCTTCGCCGTTCGCCGCCCGCGCAGCGCTCTTAATGCTCCTGGTCATGCCGCCGCTCTTTGCCGGGTTGGGATCGGCCGACTGCGAATACCACATGGAGGTGATGACGCTTGCCTCTTCGCAGGAAACCTGGCTTCGCCTCCAAACCGATTCCGAATCGTGGAAGCTGCCTACGTGGAACGGATCCCCGCGAGTGAACAAACCGCCCCTCGCCGTCTGGCTGCATTTATTGGCCTGGCGGGACCTCGATCCCTCGAAAGATCCAGTGGACGTCCTGGTATTCCGTGCGCGGCTCGTGGCGGCATCTCTCGGGATATTTGCGCTGCTGGCGATTTGGCGTATCGGGACTCTTCTGCACAGCAGCGCGTTCGGCTGGCTTGCGGCTGCTGCCACCGGCACAAGCCTGCTGTTTTTGCGTAATCTTCGGATGGCAACCTACGACGCTTACCTATTTGCCTTCTCCACGCTGGCCATACTGTGCGCGCTGGAGGCCATACTTCAGCGCCGCAGCAGCGAAAAAGAGAGCCGGCTCGTGTTAGTGTCTGGCTGGGCGGGCTTCGGCTTGTTTACGGCCTGCGCCCATCTCGTGAAAGGCCCAATTTCTTTGGTGATGACCCTGATTCCCGCCGCAGTCCTGATCGGCCTTCTGAGACCGGAGCGGCGTCAGTGGTTGGGGTTGGCCGCGGCCCTGATCCTCGCGGGGTTGCTAACCGCGCCTTGGTATGTGTTTGCGATTTCCAGCGTGCCCGAAGCGGCGCGAATCATGGGGGGCGAATATCGCGCAGCGCGCACCGAATTCCAGCCTCCCTGGTACTACCTCGGTTTGATCGGTTTGGTGGCGCCGTGGTCGATCTGGCTGGTTGCGGCGTGGGTTGAAATCTTTCGCAAAAGGATCTCCATCCAAGCCCATGCCGTGAAGGTTCCCGCGGCCTGGTTTGCCGCCATTTTTTTGCTGATGTCCCTGCCTGCTGCCAAGCAACAGCGTTACATCCTTCCCATCCTCGCGGCCACGGGGCTGCTTGTCGCCGTCGCTTCCATGCAGGTCGGTTGTTCTGGCGCCATGCCGCGGTGGTTGAGGGTCGCCGCGCCGGCGCACGGTTGGCTGCTCTTCGCCGTTTCGGTCGCGCTGGCTCTCTTCGGGCTTTTGCAGCCCGCGCTGCTCAATGCCGGCCTACTCCATCGGCCGGAGATCGCGGTCCTGCCCGCGTGGTTCGTTATTATTCTGGGGGCCGTGCTGGCAACCCTAGCGCGGCGGGTTGTCAGCCACGCGCAAAAGCTCGATTTGGAGGGCGTGGCGATCTGGACGGCTATCTGGATGGCCGTGGCTGCGACACCGCTGCTGTACGACTACGCCCATTCGCACCATAGCCGCTACCGACAACGCGGCGAAGTCGCCCGCGTGATGGCTATAGTGGGCGATGAACCGCTGGCCTACGCGATGTCCCCCAACCTCCCGGACGCCTATGAGCCACCCGACGGAAAGATGCTACTATATTCGCGACGAACGATACCACTCTGGGAACCCGGGTCAGACCCGCCGTTCGGCTACCTGATGGCCGGAAGAGATGAGGCCCTACGCGCCGAGCTTGAAGCGGCTGGCTGGCAACTCATTGACCAATTTCATGACGGCAATATGCCGCGACTGCTTTTTCGCGCGGGACGGGCCGACCGCAACAATCTATAAATCTCTGCCACCTGCTGAACTGTCCTTGAGATGTGATATTCTCGGGTAATCCGCGCATACGCCGCCTCGGCAAGCCGCTCCCGAGCAGCCGGATCGCCGGCCAAATCCATGAGCACCCGGGCCAGCTCATTCGGATTACCCGGTGGAACGAGCCTGCCCGATACGCCGTCCTCGACCAATTCCACCAGCCCTCCGGACGCGGAGGCAACCACCGGCACACGCTGAGCCATCGCCTCGATCGCGGCTTTGGAAAGTCCCTCGCCCTCCAGCGAGGGAACCACCAGCACATCGAATTCTCGTATGCGCCGGAAGGCATCTGGCACAAAGCCAGGCGCCTCGATGCGACCGGCATGCTCTGGCGAACGGATCAACTCGCGCGCCAGCGGATCCAAAATCTCTCCGATGAGTACGAGGCGATATTTCAAGCGAGAATCGAGATGACGCGCCGCTTCAAGAAGTACATGAGCGCCTTTCACCCTCCGCATGTTCCCGATGAACCCGATGACAAATTCGCTGGGATCGCGCCGCCGCTCCGACGGCTCCGCAGGGTACCACGACGGCTCATGGCCCTTATGGATCTTGAACAGCTTTGACCGCGGCACTCCTCGCGCGGCCAGCGCTTCCACAATAGAGTCGGACAGGCACAGGATTCCGTCCACACGGCGGTGAAAGACGCCGAAAACATTGGCGGGATCAAAGCGGGAGAGCCGGCCAATCGCTCCTCTATACGCGACTAGACAGACATCCGCCGGCAGGCGCGAGGCAAGAGCGCACGTCAGCGCGCGCGAGGTGAAACATTGGACAATGTCTGGCCGCCACTCGCGTATGCGCTGACGAACCCGCCGCACGGCGGCCGCATCCAGCCGGGAGCGAATTTCCAGCAGTTCGGTCAGCAGACCTGCTTGACGCACTTTTGCTTCGAGGGCTGGCAACAGGGATCCCATCACGGATCCCTCGAAACCGGCCGCTTGAAGTCCGATCATCAAATGCGTTTCCGGCAAATCACTTTCGCGCGTCAGGTAGAGGACTTTCATGGCGCTATGCCAAGACCTCGGCCCCCCGACTCTGTCCTCCGGGTGGAAAGGCATCGCCGGAACCTGGTGGACGCCATCTGTCGGACTGCAGGCAATGTAGGAATGACGCTAGTGCGATGCCGCCGACCGCGCAAGCGCGGATTCGCCGGCGTTGACAAGCGGGCGCGCCTCGTCGGCAATGACGTCATGCGGTACCCGGCAAGCCTCGCGCTCGAAGCCATCGCGTTCGCCGCGGAACGATTGCCCGACGAGGCACTTCGCCCGTTGGGCACTGCGGCGGGATTCGCGCTTTCGGTGGCCCTCCGAAACCGACGGCGCGAAGCAGAATCCGCCGTCATGCAAAGTCTTGGGCTCGGGCAAGATGACGCCAGTAAGGTGATTGCCTCGATGTTCCGGCACCTCGGTTGGTCGGCGGTCGAGTGGTTGCGCTACAGCGGCCATCGCTCCAGGGAATTCGCCGGACACGTTTCGATCACCGGCGGCTCGGCGTTGGAAGCCGCGCTGGCCGCCGGCAAGGGGGCGCTTATCCTAACGGCGCACATCGGGAATTGGGAGCTCATGGCGGCAGCGGCCTCACGCTGGGGCCCGGTCGGCTGCGTCGTGAAACCAATCAAGGCGCGAGGTGTGTCGGCGTTCGTTTGCCGGAGACGCGAGCGGATGGGCCTGCGACTCTATTCGCGGGATGGATCTCTACGGCCGATCCTCCGCGCGTTGGCACGCGGCGAAATCGTTGCCATGCCGCTGGACCAAAACATGCGTTTGAGGCGCGGCATTTTCGTACCGTTTTTCGGGCGACCGGCCTGCACAACGCCGGGCCTGGCGATCGCGAGCGCGCTGGCCAGGGCGCCTGTCTTTCCCGCATACATGATTCGGGAAGAAAGGGGCCGCCACCAGCTTCATCTTGAATCGCCAATCGAGCCGCCGCCAGATCTACGATCGGCCACCATTCGCGAATACACCGCGCGGTACACCGCCGTCCTCGAACGCATCATCCGCGCGCATCCTGAACAATGGCTCTGGATTCACCGACGCTGGAAAACTCAGCCTCCGTCGACCGCGTCAGACCCCATCGACACACCACGAAGATAGATCGGGTCTTCACCGAGGCTTGGCCGCGACGGCTCGAGCAGCTTTCCATCCCATAATTCAGCCCGCCGAAAATGCAGGCTGGCGGGAAGCGGCCGAGGTCCTTCCCACGAGTAGCCAACGGCCACACATTCGCCGTCGCGGCGTCGAAACTGGTGGAGGTAGGCTCCTTTTCCGACTTCAATATTCCGCACGAATTCTGCGCCTTCGAGCATCTCGAGAAGTCGTCGCCAGGCGAAATACGCGGGCCTTGGTCGCCAGGGATTTGAGAGATCATCCACCAGCCCATACCCGCGCGCGACGAGCCGCCACCAGTACACGCGGTCGACCAGCCCGCTGCATGCGGCCTGCAGGAGGTAGCGGAGCATGTAACGAGCGTAGGTGTTTTCATCGACGGCCGGACGGCCAAGAGATTGTCCGGGATAAAGGTAGGGGCAGCCGACGGGCGAGTATTCGCCGGCATCTGCTAGCGGCCAGTTCACTTCTGACACCACCACTCGCTCCCCGCATCGGCCTGACGCTGCGGCGACGGCCCGGGCGAGCGCAAATTTTTCCACCGTAGAAAACCCTAACTGGCGCGTCTCCGGGGAACCCCGGCGGTCTACGTAGAGATGGTGGGAAAAAGCATCCAACCGAAGTTCCTCGGGCAGGACCTTCAGAAATGCAGCCGCCTGGTGAAACTCAAAATCAATGCATGCGGGCCCCATCAACGCCAACCTCGGAACGCGGCGCGCGCTAAGCGCAGCGGCTGCCGCGAGCTGGGCATATTCCCGGATATGCCAGAGACCCCATTTCACCCGATTGATGGCGTGCCCGATTTCGAGCGCTTCGGCAAATTCGGCCGAACGATCGACCACGAAATCGCACATCTCACGCCACAGGGCCGGATCGCGCACCGCGGCGCGGTCCTGGCAGAGTGAATAACTGACAGAAAAACCATCTTGGGCAAGGCGCCGGCCGGCTTCGCAAACAAAACGCCAGTGATCCTGGCCTTTGTGCCGATAAACGCGGATGAGCACGGGCAATCCTGGCATTTGCTGTAGCCACTGTCGCTCTTCCTCCCACGATTCGGGCCTTGGCTCCACCGCTATTCCCCAGATCGACTCCATTCTACGCCGCGAACCGAAGGCGCGTGACGCCAAATCCGAAAAAGCTTTTGCAGCCGCGGGGAAAAGGCGGATCGCAGTGGTTCCGATCGCGACAAAATTTGAGTGGGGATACCACCTCATGCGCTCCCGACGAGACCACGCGGCAACTGGCTGCGCCGTCTTTTCGTCCCAGATCCAGATATCGCGCGGGTCCGGCGCCAAGCGATGAGCTGCCTCCTTCTTCCTGTTCCGCCAATGAGAAATCGGATGGCGCAACCATCGAGTTCGTGCCCGAATCTGATACAATGAATGCGCGATCCGAACGGCCCGATAAAAGGACTTAGTAGGGCGCGAGGCAAAATACATTTCGCACAAGATGCGAAACAGCTCGCCGGGCAGGTCCAGGCGTCCGAAGTCGGCCGCTCGCTCCCCGATCCGCAACGGGCGGTCGAACAGTCGTGCCCGGCCGAGGTCAATAACCACTGCACGCCAGTCGTCGGGAGCCGCTTGCTGAAGAAGGATGTTTTGGTTGCCGAGGTCGCGGTGTTGTACGCCGGCGTCGTGCATTGCGCGAATCGTGCGCGAAACGGCCGATAGCATCGCGAGAACGAAGTCACAATCGCAGGGCCGTCTGAACGCTTCGTCAAGCGCATCTCGAAGGCTGGTGGATGGGTCGATACGGCGGCTGATTAGAAAACGAGCGGCGATTCGGCTGCCCTCCCAGCGAATCAACCACGCTACCGGTTCCGGCGCCGCTGGTCCATAAGGCATCAATCGCATCGCGGCGGCAAACGCACGGGCCTCGGAAAGCCCGAATGCCTGAGCCGCCCAGGACACCAACGCCGACACCGGCGCACCGACACGAATGACGACGGGCACGGTGCGATCTCCAATATCGAGGTCCGCCAAGAAAATCCGTTCGGCGTGCCCTGGCCGCCTCTGCCTCGCCTTCGACAGCCATTCGTCAAATTGCTCGAGCCGACGGCGGACGACCGGAGTGTCGAACGACGGAGAAATTTGCCCGATCCATGGCCCAAATCGTTGGAGGCCGCCGTTCACGATCCGCCTGAAACATCTATGTGGCTGGCCAAAAATCGATCCGTGTCCCAGCAATACCGCTCAAGCGCGATCGCTCGTGCCCGATTCCCCTCGCGCCGTCGGGAATCCGGATTGAAAATCATAAGTTCCATCAGAGCAGAAAGTTGATTCACATCTGCGAATAGGAATCCCCCGCCCTGCTCCAATTTCTCCCGATATACCGGCAAATCGCGCGCGAGAACCGGCAGCCCACTCAGCATTCCCTGCACCATGGCTTGAGAGAAGGTCTCGCGCATCACGCCCTCGTCCCGCGAAGGGCACACGATCACATCCATCTCGCGCAAAAAGTCGGGAATCTCGTTTTCCCGCATCCATCGATGCACGAAAAGGCCGGGGATTTCAAACGAGGGAGGCTGAAGATATCCGGCGAGATGGAGTTCGGCTCGCTCGCGCGCCCGTGGGGATAAGCGGCAAAACGCCTGGACCGCCTCCGCTGCGCCCTTCCAAGGTTGGTCGAGGGCGCCGAGCACGATGAACCGCACAGGCTGCCCCTCGCGAAACGAAGCGGGCCGGAATCGCTGCCAATCCGCAACGCCGTAATCGATAGAAACGTCTCGAAAGCCGTGGTCGCAAAACTGCCGAGCGATCTCTGAATTGACGGCAACGATTCGGACCTGCCAGCGGCGGAGGCTTCGTAAGAATCGCCCTGATGGGGTCCGGTGCGCAATGAGCACCAATCTCTCAGCCGTGCGCCGAAGATGCAGCCATGTCAACAGCGGGATGAGCCCGTTGGCCACATTCCCTAGGATCAGCGTAGCAAATCGCCGATCTCCGATGGCGCGAAGCCACACAGGCGTGCTCCACAAACCGCGCAGGGGAGTGCGCGAGAAAACGGCGCATCCGCCGAATCCGCGAAAGCTGAACTCGGATCGCCACGCCACATGGGCGGGAACGAGAAGGGGCCTCATAGTTCGGGCCAAATCCCTCGCCAAGGCCATGGTGAACAACTCGCCACCTCTCAATGGATCGGGGGGCGGCTTCAGAAAGGACTTTTCAATCAGAAGGATCGATCGGCGTTCGGCTTCAGACATCGGGCCGTTCGCCCTGTTGCTGTCGGTACTCAAGTTCCCACAGTTTGGCGTATTTCATGCACACGCCGAATGCGCTGATGACGGCGATCAGGAACCCGCGCCGCCCGTCGAGGAAACCGCCCCGAAAAATATAAGCCTTTAGAAAGCGCAACGGAGGCCGCAACAGAAAATCCCGCCAACGAAATCGGGCGTGAATTTTGAACTTTTCACGCGCGGTAATGCTGGAAAAGCGGTTCATGGTCTCCAGGTGGTCATGAATATCGTCGTAGGTGTAGTGATAGAGCGGGCTCTTGAGGGTTTTGACCTCCCCATCGACAAAGACCTGGTCATGGGGCTCCGTGCCGCCGCTCCGGCCCCGTTCGCGCAGAAACAAACGAAGTTTGTAATCCGGATACCACTCGCCGTGGCGAATCCATTTGCCGAGATAATTGACCATCCGAGGAAAGCGATACCCTGCGATTCGCCCATCGTTGGAGGCGAGTTCCCTTTCAATTTCCTCTCGGAGTTCTGGCGAAACTTCCTCGTCCGCGTCGATGAAAAGAATCCACTCGTGCGAAGCGAGTCGGCGAATGTAATTCTTCTGACCGATGTACCCCTGCCAGGGATGCTGGTAGACGCGCGGCGTGTACTCGCGGCATATTTCAACGGTCCGATCGGAACTGAAGCTGTCCACCACAACGATTTCGTCGCACCAACGGACGCTTTCGAGACAACGGCGAATATTCCTCTCCTCGTTGAAGGTGGTCACACATGCGGAAATTTTCGGCCGAGTCTTCACGGAACCAGCTCCCGCAACGCCGCATAGACGCGGGACGGCGGCAACGCGGCGAGCCGCTTTTCCGCGTCCCGGTCCCTTCGGCCGATATCGCGCGATCGTGGACCGTCGTCCGTGACAACCCGCACGAGGGGGCCGATCGGGCCGGTGACGGCCGGATCCGTAGCGCCGAAGACCGCCACCACGGGCCGACCGAGCGCGGCGGCGACGTGCATTCCTCCGCTGTCATTACAAACCACGGCGTCACAGACTGCGAGCAGCGCCACCCACTCCAAAAGGCTCGTCTGACCTGCGAGGTTCAGGGATTCCTCAATCCCGATTGTCGCCTGATCGCAGCATTCGCGATCGGCCGCGGACCCGAGAGCCACCACGCCGCCGCCGGTCTCCGCGTGCCAGCGCGAGGCCACGCGCCCAAACGAAAGGGCGGGCCAACGCTTGGATGGACCCCTCGCCGCGCCGGGCATGACCGCCAGAAGTGGCCGAGCAAGACGTCCGACTGTTCTGCGGGCCGACACCATGGCCTCCTCGGGCACGTGGAGCGCGGGCGTTTCCGGTCCCGTCGGCGGCCGAGCCAATCCCAACAGATCATAGGCCTCCAAGGACTGATGGCCCGGCGCCGGGTCGGGCGCCACCGACGTAAGCAGCCACCTCCGCCAATGGCCGGCGCGCCCGACGCGCTCCGGCACACGGGCGAGAAACGGGGGGAGGGCGGCGCGAAATGAATTCGGCATGATCACAGCGCGGGAAATGCCGCGTTTGGCGATTTCGCGGGCGGCGCATCCGATCGATGAGATAGAATCTCCATACAACAAAATCTCGTCGGGCGCCCGATGAAGCATCCAAAGCGGCGCCAGCGGTGATTTGGTTAGCAGCAACAGACGTGTACCCGGATTCACCCGCCGCCATGCCTGCAGGGCGGGCATCGACATGACGGCGTCGCCGATCCAATTGACGCCGACCACGAGGCAGGCGCCCTTATTTGAAGCAGATTCGGTTGATCCACGCGCGGAATTCATCGGCTCCGGACAACATTTCAATTTCAACCCGCAGGAAATACAGTGGAAGGTCGCGCCGCTCGAGCATCGGAAACCGAACGGCATCCTTCTCCGTCGTAACGACGATCCGCGCGCCCCGCTGCAATCCCTTGTTGATCACATCAATGATTTCGAGCTGCGTGTAGCGGTGATGGTCAGCATAGCGCTTGTGGTACAAGACGCGCGCGCCGAGCCGGATCAGTTCGTCCTCGAACCCTTTTGGCGAAGCGATGCCGGAGACGGCCGCGACCGGCAACCCTTTGAGATAGTCAAGCGGAAGTCGCTCCTTCGTGTAGATGTCCTGCAGATATTTCGGAGAGTGCCTGCATTCCGAGATCTCCGCGTGCGGATTGTATCGCCGCAACAGTTGCTTGAGTTCGGTCGCGCCGTCGCCATTCGATTTGGTGATGAAAATAAATCCGGCGCGATTGATGTTGGAGATCGGCTCCCGCAGAATTCCCCGCGGCAGCAGCCGTCGGTTCCCAAACGGATTCGTCCGATCGACAAGCACGATATCGAGCCGGTGCTTCAAATGCAGGTATTGAAATCCGTCATCGAGGATCAGCGTGTCGCATCCGAATTTCTTGATGGCATATCGGCCAGCCTTCACGCGATTGGCATCCACGAGAACCACGACCTCGGGGAGATTTTGTGCCAGCATGAAGGGCTCGTCTCCGCTGAGCGCCGCATCAAGCAGCAGGTGTTTACCATCCGAGACTACGCGCGGCGGAGTCTGCTGAACGTCAAACGTGATCGCGCGCCACAGCCGCGTGAGGAGAGGATCTTCTTCCTTGCGGTATCCACGGCTGAGGATCGCCACTTTCCGGCCGCTGCGCTGCAGCGTGCGGGCGAAGACTTCGACAATCGGCGTTTTGCCGGTCCCGCCGACGGTGAGGTTGCCGATGCTGATCACCTGGCATCCTAGGGCGTGCGGACGGAAGATGCCCACGCGGTACAACCACAGTCGAATTTGAACCAGCGCATGGAAGACGAGTGAAAGCACCCAGAGGAAGGCTCGCAGCAATCCGGGCCAGAATCCATGCCGACGATCTTCGATGACGCTGAGGACATAGGCCTCGGCTCGTTCAATGAAATCGCGAGCTGCCATTCGCGCCGGGTAGATGGGCGGTTATTCCGGAGTCCGATTAGGGATGGTGCCAGCTTGCTCATCGAGGGTCAATCCCGCTGTCCCGATGCGCTCGATAATTCTGAAGATAACACATGCGAATCAGCAGGAACTGTCGCGATATCGCCCATCTCCAACAATTCGCGTGGCAGAAATTGGCGCCGTGCGTACACTTAATCTCATGCGTCTTGCAGTCCGACAAGGCTTCGCGATTGCTCAGTTAACGGCTCTGGAAGCTGTGCGTCTGCCAATCACTGTGTTGCTGACGGCGGCTGCGCTCACCTTTATCGCTTGCATGCCATTTGTGTTCACGCATACTTTGCATGAGGGCGAACGCCTCGTGCGCGACAGCGCCCTTGCTCTTCATTTTGTGCTCGGGCTCATCCTCGGCGTCCTGATCGCCTGTGCTGCGCTTCGCGCTGAACTCCGCGGCGGAACGGCATCCGCGATTTTGTCAAAGCCGGTGGCGCGGCCGGTATTTTTCATCGGAAAATACGTTGGTGTGGCTTTTGTCATGATGGCGTTTTCCCTGCTGATGGGATGCGCTGTGCTCCTCGCCACGCGGACGGCCTCCTTGCAATTCAGTTATGACTTGTGGGGCTCCGGCCCGCTTCTTGTGGCCATCCTCCTCGCGCTGGCAGCAGGGGGCGTTCAGAACTTTTTCCTGCGCGTGCCGTTTGCCTCGCGCGCGTTTGGCGCGTTGCTCCTTTTCGTGCCGGCCGCTGTCGTTGTCGGCGGCTTCGCGGGAAGTCACGCGGGGGATGCGTCCGAATCGTTCCATCTGCCTCTCGAAATTGTTCCGGCCTCAGCCTTGATTTCGCTTGCAATCCTGCTGCTGACGGGGATTGCGACTTCGCTCGCCACGAGGCTGGACATCGTGCCTTCGCTCGCCGTTTGCAGCTCAATTTTCATGCTAGGGCTCATGTCGGATTATTTATTTGCTCGCCGCGCCTCTAATTTTCCGCTCTTCGGTCTCGCTGATGCGGTTCTTCCCAACTTCCAACATTTCTGGGCAGCAGACGCGCTGGCGGGCGATGGCATCCCGTGGGCTTATGTGGGAAAGGCTGCTCTCTATACGTTGGCGTATCTCACGGCGGTAATCTCGTCCGGAATCGCTGCCTTTCGAGGCATGGAACTGCGCGGATGAAGTCGACCGCTGAACAAGCGATCGCCGTGGGGCTTGGCTCCCTGGCCTTGGGCGCCGCCGTAAATGCGGCACTTGCTTCAAAGGTTCCCCTCGCCTTCTGGGAAGGCTGGCTGGCGTTGACGGCGTGGGCCGCGATTGTCAGCGCATTGTCACTCGCGCACGCCCGGTTTCGCCGGCTTGCCAATGAAGAGTCGCAAGAGCGGAGCACCCAGAGCCCGGCTCAGACGGCGCTGTTCAGCACCGGATCCGACGAGCCGTTCACCGCGGCACGTTCCCTGGCGAGATTCGAAAGGTTCGGGATCCCCTCCGCTTCAGTTGCCCTGGCGCTCGGACTCGGGGCGTGGGCATGGATCAGGCTCCAACGACCGACAGCCCCGTCGGCCGACCTGCAGGTCGATCCGCTTGTCGCAACCGCCTTTCTCGTCGCGGAGGGCTTCGCTTTCTTTCTCTGCAGCCGCTTCCTCATCGCGATCTCACGAGACAAATCGACTGCCCCTGCGCGCCCGGCGGGGATCGCGCTGGGAATCATTTCGTTGGCAACCTTCGCCGCCGCAGCAGCTTCCGTTGCCTCACGTGTGGAGGGGTGGCAGGCGGACCGCATTCTGCAACTTCTTTTCCTGGTTGCCGGAGGGGTGCTCGCGATCGAGCAGGCTGTATTAGTTCTGGCCGCTTTCTATGTGCCGGTCCATCGAAGACTGCCGACCATCCAAAGTCGAATCGGCGAGTGGCTCACCGATCCGACCGGATGGTCCCGGTCGCTTGCATCATCTGTGGATTACCAATTCGGCGTCCGATCCGGACAGGAAGCGCTTCGCCATTTTCTTCGGAAGGGCGTTTTGCCCATCGTAGCGCTGGAGGCAGTCCTGTTGTACGGATTGACTTCGCTCGTGTTTATTGAGCCTCACGAAGTTGGCATCCGGGAGCGCCTCGGTCGACCCGTTTCGCCGGAATGGAGACTGGACAGCGGTTTCCACTTGCTGGCGCCCTGGCCTATCGAGACCGTGCGCCGGGTGGAAGCCAAGCGAATCTTGCGATTCGACGTTGGTTTCGAAGCGGGCACGGCCTCTCAACGTCCTGCGACGATACTCTGGACAGTGCCCCACTACTCGGATGAGGAAATTTTCGTGACGGCAGCCCGGCCGCGTGGTGGTCGAATTGACTCGGAAGCGGCCGGTGTCAATGTCGCCACGATCAATCTTTCGGTCGAGTATCGCGTCACGAACACCCTCGCCTTCGCCTATACACACCGTGATCCGGGTGAACTGCTCCGGGATTGTGCGTATCGCGTCGTGACGCGGACTTTCGCTGCCCGCGACCTTCTTGACCTGCTCGGAGGGGGGCGACGCGATTTCGCCGAGCATGTACGTGCTGAAATCCAGCGCGACGCTGACCGCCTTGGGATCGGAGTGGAAATTGAGTCAGTGATGGACCTGGGCATCCATCCGCCCGTGCCCGCCGCCGACGCGTTCCAGTCAGTGATTGCCGCGGTGGAACAAAGGCACGCCCGGTTACTGGAGGCAAGGGCCTATTCCGCCTCGGTCGCCCCGCGTGCGCAGGCCGAGACCGAGAAGATTCGCCTCGAGGCAGAGGCCGATGCAGAGTCCGTGCGACAGCGCGCGGCTTCGGAGGCCGCTTTTTTTTCAAGTCTTCTCGAATCGGATCGGGCCGCGTCGGCAGTGCTTCGACAGGATCTGCGGCTTACCGCCGTTCGGGACGCGCTGCACGACCGGCCGTATACTGTGCTCGCACACCCCGAGGCGAGAAAGAGCCTGTTTTTCGACCTCAGAGGCCAGAGCCTGCCGGAACTCTATGAGCTCGCTCCCTTTCCACTCGGAGATGAAACGCCATGACCGCACGTCGTTTGCCATTGGCTGTTGGATGCGCCCTCTTCGCGTTGTTCGCCGTGCTGCAGTTTTTGTTCATCGTCCGAGAGGGTGAGTTGGCCGTCATCACACGCATGGGCCGCCCTCACCGCACGATAAAAGAGGCGGGACTCCAAACGCGGCTCCCCTGGCCCCTTGAACGAGTTCACCGCTTCGACGGCCGGATCCATACGCTCCGGAGCGCCTATGAGGAGACCCTTACGGCCGACGGCAAAAATATCCTGATGTCCATGTATTGCGGATGGCGGATTCGCGACCCCCTTCTCTTTCTCGAGCGCCTGGGTTCAGTCGAGCAGGCTGAAGCCAGTCTGGACGGCCTGATTCGAACATACAAGAGCGCGGCCGTTGGGAAGGCACTCTTCTCCGAGTTGGTCAACACAGCGGCGGAGCGGCTTGTGCACGACCAGATCGAAAGGGAGGTTTTGGCGGCGGTCAGAAGTGAGGCGGACCGCAGATACGGGATTGAGGTTTGCTTCGTGGGAATACGGCGATTGGGTCTGCCGGACTCTATCCTTCAATCCGTGTATGAGCGCATGCGCGCTGAGCGAAAAGAGTTGGCCGAGCAGTATCGATCCGAAGGCGAGGCGGAAGCCATTCGAATTCGAGCGCGGGCCGACAGCGAGCGCGCACAGTTTCTGGCCCGCGCGGAGGCGGATGCCCGCCGGATTCGCGCCGAGGCAGAAGCGGAGGCCGCCAAATCCTATCGGATTTTCGCTGAAAATCTTGAGCTGGCCCTTTGGCTCCGCAAGCTAGATGCGCTTCGGGAGACCGTCGGGGAGCGTGCCACGCTGGTTCTCGGAGCGGATGTGGAGCCTTTCGACCTCCTGCTGCCGACACCGAATACCCCTCCAGGCAACACGTCCTCCAAGACAATTCCCGATCCGTGAAACAAGGACCTCTTAAACAAATACCGGCTACCGGACAGGAGGCGCTCGCTAACGCGCTGCGGTCAGCCTTTCGCATCCTGCGGTTGCTCCTCGTACTGGTCGGTATCGGTTATGCGGCCTCGGGGATATTCATCGTCGACCAGCATGAGCGTGCGATCGTGCTGCTTTTCGGGAAGGCTGCCGGAACTGGCGCCGATGTCATCGCCGAACCAGGATTGCACTGGACGCTTCCCCGACCCTTCACGGAGATCATCCGAATTCCGGCGGGGCGCGTCCAAAGCGTTACCACAGCCCGTTTTTGGCATTCCGTCGATGAGGCGACTCGCTCCGCTCGCATGGCGGAAGGCCTGGACGAAGTAGGCCCGGGCTATGCCATGACCGGGGACGCGAATGTCCTGCACTCCCGATGGGCCGTGCGATATACCATCGCTGACCCGAGGCGGTACGCTTTCGGGCATGAGGATCCGACGCGCACCCTGCTCGCGGAGTTGGAGCGGGCGGTGATCCGCGTCAGCGCGGCCTATCCGATCGACCGTGCGATGCGGGGCGATATCGATTCGCTTCGCGCGGATGTCGAGGCCGAGCTTCGAAGACGCATGGACGAAATCGGGCTCGCCCTGCGAATACAGGGAGTGGATTTACTCGCGGTTGCGCCGCCTAAGGAGACGGCGTCCGCATTCGACTCAGTCATTCAGGCCGCCCAAGAGCGCGACCAGCAGAGCAACCAGGCGAGGGCGGAGGCAACCCGAACCTTGAACGAAGCGAAGGCGGAGGCTGACCGGGCCCGCGTTGCTGCCGAGTCCGAAAAGGAGCGGCGTGTGGCGACGGTAACCGCTCGGGCGGACGCCTTTCGATCGCTTCAATCTGCCTGGGAGAAGGATCCTGCGCTCGTCAGGGAAACATTGCGCCAGGATGCGGTCCGAGAGGCGCTAGCCAACGCGGGGCGAAAGGTGATTGTTGCCGGCGGGAAAGAAACGGAGCTGCGCATGAATTTTGGATCGCCGCCTTCCGCGGTACGGGAGTCGACTGCCCCGTGAAGCGTACCGCCCCATCAGCCTCGTGCGGCTGCTCACCGGCGGCACCTGAAAATCACGCCCATCATCGGGTTCGGGCGGGATGGCTTTGGACGGGGGCGGCCTTGGTGCTCAATTCCTATGTAGCGGACTGGCTTCTGCCTGACAATCCGCTGGCTGCGGAGATGAGCGCGGCGGCGGGGGCCCTGGTTCTGGCGGCTCCGATCTTCCTCGCCGCTCTGCGCGACCTTATCCGCGGGCACCTGCATATGGATGAACTGGTCGCGCTGGCCGTCCTAGCGGCCATGGCGCAGGGCGATTTCCGAACCGCGGGCATTGTTGCCTTTTTCATGTTGCTCTCGCTCGTGATCGAAACTCGCACAGCCGAGGGCGCGCACCGGGCGATTGAAAGCCTGATCCGTCTTACCCCAGCAGTGGCGCGGCGAATTCGACCCGACGGCACGGAAGAGGAAGTGCCCGCCAGCCATCTTCGTCCCGGCGACCTAATTCGAATCCGCCCGGGCGACCACGTGGCTGCCGATGGCGTGATTCGCGGCGGACGGACCACCCTCGACGAATCTGCGATTACGGGAGAATCGCTACCCGTCGACCGTGAACCCGGCAACGAGGTATTTGCCGGAACCCTGAATCTGACGGGCGCCATCGACGTCGAGGTGACTCGAGCAGGGGAAGACACAACAATTGGCCGCGTTCGCGAGCTTATCCTCGCCGCGGAGAAGACCCGGCTGCCGGTCATGCGGCTTGTTGACCGATACGCCGGTTACTACACCCCGGCCGTCCTGATGCTTGCGGCGATCGTCTGGTACTTTACAGATGATTGGGACCGGGTCGTTGCCCTTTTGGTGATTTCGTGCCCCTGTGCTTTTATCCTGGCCATGCCCACCGCGATGGTCGCGGCGTTATCCGCCGCGGCGCGAAGGGGGATTCTCATCAAAGACGTGGCATATCTCGAGGGTGCTGCGCAAATCGATGCGTTTGTTTTCGACAAGACGGGCACATTGACCTCCGGGATGCTGGGCGTGGTCCGTCTCGCCCCGGTTAGGAACGTCGAGCCCGCGCGGCTGCTCGGAGCGGCCGCTGCCGCCGAGTCCCTTAGCCAGCATCCGGCGGCCCGCGCGATTCTCCAGCTCGCGGAACAGGCGGGAATCGCACCGGCTTCCGTCACCGATTTTCACGAAGAACCGGGCCGTGGGGTCCGCGCGCGTTTGGGAGACAGGCTTCTCGTGTGCGGGCGGGCCTCATGGTTGCGGGAAAACGGGGTGACCGATCCGTCGCTCGAATCCGACTCCGAGGCCCGCGTGGAATCCTTGAGCACCATCCACGTGGCGGAAGGCGGCGCTTATCTGGGCTGGATCGGTCTTCGCGATCAGATCCGGCCGGAAGCAAGTCAGGCCCTCGCCGAGTTAGCCGCCATGTCCGGCATTCGAAAACTGGCCATGGTCACGGGAGATCGAGAGGCCGTTGCGCGACGACTGGCAGATGAAATCGGCGCCGCAGCCGGATCGATTGAATGGCGAGCCGAATGCCTACCTGCCGAAAAGGTGGATTGGGTCAATTCGCTAAAAGCGAAAGGCTATCGGGTCGCTTTTGTGGGAGATGGCGTGAACGACGCCCCCGCGCTCGCGGCAAGCGATACTGGCATTGCGATGGGGGTCGCCGGGCGCGACGTGGCGATTCACAGTGCGGCGATTGCCCTCATGAGCAACGATCTTCGGCGCATCCCCTTCCTGATTCGACTGTCCCGCTCGGCCCGCAAGGTCGTCTATCAAAATCTCGCCATCGGTCTGGTCTTCATCGCCGTGGGACTCTCTCTGTCCGGCCTTGGCTGGATGCATCCCATCCTGGCCGCCCTCACTCACAATGCCGGTTCGA
The DNA here is from genome assembly GCA_025054615.1 of Kiritimatiellia bacterium. Taxonomy (NCBI): domain Bacteria; kingdom Pseudomonadati; phylum Kiritimatiellota; class Kiritimatiellia; species Kiritimatiellia bacterium. The sequence goes on along the minus strand of JANWZO010000019.1, from coordinate 8,883 downwards.
TGATTGTTGTCTTCAACAGTGCGCGTCTAGTCCGAGAAGGCGAAGAGGAGGATGTCGGCCGGCCCGACGGGACGGACCACCTCAATCCTCGGCCGATGGAGAGCCCCCAAAATTCCTGACTGCTTCTGCAGCGGTTGAGGGCTCGCCGGCCTTGCCGAAGTGAGTTGGACGGCTAGGCAGTCCCACTCAGGGATTCGCCACAGCACGATCCGGCGTACTCGACGTTGGGTGTCGTCGAATTCAAGACCTTGCAGTAGGCGTCAATGAGCCGCAGACGAACAGGAACGGCCTTTTCAGCGAGATGCTGCTGCAAACGGGAATACTCTAGTCGTCCCTCGGGCGTCTCAATCCGTACGGGGGCATAACCATATCGACTCAGATCGTAGGGGCTTGCGCGCATGTCAAGCTCTCGGATTTCGAGAGCCAACAGGAATGCGTCGCCGACCAGCTCCGATTCGACCCAGGGCCAAATTTTCATCGCCCATTTGTATAAATCCATGTTGGTGTGGAGGCAGCCGCGCTGTTCGAGCTCGATTCGATTTTGCGCAGAGGGCTGCAACCGGTTGAGCGGACGCGCCGCGGGGGTGAAAAAGCGAAATGCATCGTAATGGGAACAAGCGATGCGCTGCACCTCGACGAATTTTGCCAGTTCGTCGTCCCCCATCCTTAGCGGGACACCCGAATGGCGGCGAGAAGAAGCGCGGTAGACCATCGCCCATTCATGCATGCCGAAACATCCGAAACGCGGCGGCCGGCTCGCCGTCGTCTCAAGCAGATTCAATATCCAACGGATCCCCTCGAGACGAGTGGGCGAGAAGCGTGGACTCCTGAGGGCAACTCCGCCATCGCGTTCTTCATACCGAGGGTCCCGCAAAAACTCACGGGCTCGATCCCCTTCTAGAATCACGCCGAGTCCCGGGCTCCAGCGCAGGAGCGCCGACGCCCGATACCCGTAATACTGAAATAGGAAATCGATTACCGGGTGCGATTCATGGCGGGATTGCCTCGCGAGATGAGGTTCGACCACCGGCCGCAGCCGTTCCTCATGAGCTGCCCGACGGGCGGTCCATTCCGCCTCGGAAAGTCGGTAGAAGGTCCCATCAGTTGGGGCTGGTTTGAACGTCATCATGCAATGGTTTCTTGCCAAATTCGAAAGGAGACATTACACCCACTGAGATCTTTTCACGGAGGCTTCAAATGTCGACTCGTATTTTTCGGATCTTCGCCATCTATCTTGCCGGCTTTTTCGCGGCGAAAGCTCAAGAAACTGAACAAGCCGCCCGATGGTGGGAGAATTTGGAAGTCGGAACTCGGGCTCTCCACATTTGGCTCGCCGAGGATACGCGTAAAGGAACGCTCAACCCTTTTGCCGACCCGTCCCGCCCGACCTCGTATTCGGGTCGTTTCATCGGGACCATCAGTGAATTGGAAGTCGACCAGAACTACATGCCTACCCGAATCTACGCGCAGTATTTTTTCCACAAACATTTCGGCGTCGGGCTGTCCTATGACGAAATGGATATTGACACTCGGGACGAGGATGGGTCTGACGGATATATCAATCTTTACGGACCAATCGTTTACGCAATTGGCCGCATGAAGGTGGAAGAGCGGATCTCACCCTTCGCCGAACTGGGAATCGGTCTCTTTTCCACCGAATTCGAGGCTGACGAATCGTGGCGTCGGGCCGGACCCTTTGGTCGTCGCGTCATGGATATAGATGATCCGCTGGCTGCCGTGGTGGGACTGGGTATCGACATCTCGCTCTCCGAAAACTTCTCGCTGAACGTTTACACCCGCGCGATTCTCAACGCCACAGTCGACGCCAAGGCGTACTACAGCAAAAATGCCGATGAGCCGTTCGCCTTCGGCGAATTCCCCCTTGATTCCTACGGGATTGGCCTCGGCATCCTTTACGCCTTTTGATTCGAGCACCGGCCCCATCAACGCCGTGGTCCGACCTTAGGGCAGGCGGATGGTGGCTCGATACACGCGGGCTGGTTCCTCATGGGTGACGGGAATCGTCACCGAACCGCCTGTGCCCGTGGCCATCGGCAGATGCGGAATCCAAATCGGCGTCGCCAGATTTGTTGTCGAATCGACCCCGTAGAGCCGTTGGACCGAGGTCGGTTCAATCCAAACGCGAGGGCTCGAGTCGGGGCCCAGCGTTATGCCGGCTCGCGGGAAGGAGGCCGCCGGATCCAGCGGATTCAAATCGGCCACCCACGCCTCGAGCAACGTGTAGGAACCTTCCGCGGCGAGCGCATCGGGGCTCGCGTTGGTCGGATTTCCAAAATACTCCGACTCCCACCAATCCGGCAGACCATCTTGGTCGGCGTCATGGGCATTAGAGCGGGCGATCCCAAGATAGTTTGCGAATAGCGCATATCGGATGTTATCGCCCGGGTGACCACCGTTGTAGAACCTGACCTTGGCCGCAGGATATAATAGACTGCTGGACAACAGATTCGTTTGAAAACCGTCGTTGCGCGCCAATGAAACGGTGAGCTGATTGCTGCCAAGTTGCGTTGCGGCAATTCGGAGAATCGTGGTGGGCGACCAGTAGGTCGAGAGATGGATTGGAGACCCGTTTGTCCACCTGAAAGTCAGGAGGTCACCCGGTCCGAAATTGACGTTGAACAGCTCTTCATCGTTGTTCGCCAACAGGCTCAAGCCGCGGGCGCCGCCGTTCCAGTTGTATGCGATAGTCACGCTGAATGTATCCCCGGACCTGAGCGGCGACCCGAAGGTTCGAATCGCATTTACGAAAGCGCCGCCCGCCCCGCCGAAGAAGCGAAAAGCCGCGCCATTTTCTGAATTGATGTTGGCACTCGCCGCGCTCGAGTTGAAGAGATCCGCGGTGGCATTCCCGCTGGAGTCGATGACCCACGGACCAAAGCCGCGCCCCTGGTTCGCGCCGTGCGTGAAATTGGACGGAGCCGCGCCGTAATTGCCAGCGTGGTCTGATGCGGGCGCAAAGATATAACGGCGAAAGACAACCCGGTCGAGCCATCCGCGATCTTCACCCCATGCAATGCTGAAATCCTTTACATAGGTCCATCGCAACTCGTGAACCCCATTGGAGAGCTCAACATGGCGTGTTTCCCAATCATTCTCGCCGCTGATGCTGGCCCGCGTAATCCCATTGACCTCAAAGTTGAGGAAATCATAGCCCTCCTCCGAAGAGACCTTCCAATCGAACGACAAGATCCCCGGGCCTTCCACTGTTGTCTCAATCCAACTGGCTTCATCATCTCCGATCGCGCCGCTCTCTGCGGCATCGACCCCGTCGGCTGACACGTTGGTTTGCGCAATCCAGCGGACCGCCCCTCCGGAAGACCATACCATTTCGCAGGCGTCCACGGCGTCGCACAGTTGCGGCTCAACCAACAGCAGGACTTCCCTGATGTTGGTCACTCCGGACGACTGATTGACGAATTCAACCGAACCGCCATAGCTTCCAGGCAAAAGCGAAAAGGCCGAGGGCGCGATCGTAATCTGGACACTCGAGGTCTGCAGTGGCTCCAGCAGCCCTTCAGAGGGTGAGACACTCATCCAGTTGGCGGAGGCGGATGCTGACCAAGAGATCGGCGAAGTACCCTGGTTCGACAGCCTGTAGATGATGGATGGCGGAGAGAACGGGCCGCCTTCCGGACCTCTCATAAGCGCTCCGCCCGGCGGTGAAATGTTCAGAGCGTCGGGCAATCCCGAACCGGCTAGCCAGACGGTGGTTGTCGGAGAAAACCGATCATTCGACAGAATCCACACCCGGCCCGTGTGGCTGCCGGGGGTTCGAGGCGCATAATGGACCGTGAGCGGCAGTTCGCCCCCCGGCGGCACTATGGCGGGAAGAATCTCAGCGCCTTCGATATGGAAATGGGGGGAAATTCGGCGCAACGCCCTTTCAAGATTGAGGCGACCTCCCGACAACACGCGGTTCGTCCACTCCGGCAAAACATCCACGCCGCTTATGATCGCCTCCTTTACGGCCTGATCGGAGAGAAGCGGATTGAGTGACCAGATCAGCGCGGCAGCCCCTGCGACATGGGGCGTGGCCATCGAAGTGCCGCTAAAATTCGTGTACCCTCCACCAGGTACGGTACTCAGGATCGTGGACCCGGGCGCCGCAAGATGGACGGTAGTCCGGCCATAGGAAGAAAACGCCGAACGTTGGTCGTTATGGTCGCTGCTGGCGACCGCCAAAATATTTGAGCAGGGATAGGAAGCCGGGTAGGAAGGAGCTACATCATTGTCAGAATTGGAGTTTCCTGCCGCGGCAACGAAGAGGTGCCCTGCCGCTGAAGCCGCATCGATCATGTTTTTGAGCGCGTGGGACCAGCCCCCGCCGCCCCACGAGTTGTTCGAAATTCGGGCGCCCATGTCGATCGCGTATTCAAGAGCCGCGACGGCGTCCGCCGTGTACCCCGCACCCGATTGATTCAGAAATTTTAGCGCCATCATTCGCGCACGCCAGTTGACGCCGACCACGCCGATCCCATTGTCGCCCCTCGCGCCGATCGTGCCGGCAACGTGTGTGCCATGGGCGTTGTCGTCCATCGGATCTCCGCTGACGGGCACACCGGTCCCGGAGGTCCATCGTGCACCGTACACATCGTCAATAACGCCGTTCGCATCGTCATCAACCCCGTTGTCCGGAATTTCGCCTGGATTTCGCCACATGTTCTCCACTAGATCCGGATGGGAGTAATCGATCCCCGTATCGATAACGGCCACGATGACGTTGCTCCCGCCCCGCACAAGCGACCATGCAGCGGGCGCGCGAATATCCGCGCCGGGCATTCCCCCCGTCTGACCCACGTTTCGGAGGCCCCAAAGCTGCCCGAAGAGCGGATCGTTTGGAATTATGAGGGTGGACACCAAGTAGTTGAGGTCCGCGTAGGCGACCGCAGGATCCGCGAGATACTGTTTTCGGACGGCGTGAATGTCCGCTTGTTTGTTCAACTCCACAACATCGGCCGCAATCCGTCGAAAACGCCGCAGCCTCTCCGCGCCAATCCGACGATGAATCGCGTCCCGTTGAGCCGCCTGAATTCCATCTTTGAAACCTACGATAAGAATGTGCGGATGATAAGGCTCACGAGGGCGGTCGGTCTGGCGGAACTTCGGCACCGAGTCAACCGTCAACCCCCCGGCCTCCGAGGCATCAGCACTGAACAGGCCGATACCGAAAATCTCCAACGGACGGTCCGCGCTGATGTTGGCGATCCGGATCTGCTCACTTCGTGAATTTCCCACCGTCAGATCGCCGAACGGCATCGCTGTGTCATTGGTCGGCGAGATGCTGTCCCATACAATGATTTCGCCAGGTAGCTGCTGAACAAGAATCCTCACCTGTCGTTTGATCACGCCGCCCGACACGGTGTTGCTGAACACGAGCATCTGGTGCTGCTCGCCCGGCGGCAATTCATCCGCCAAAGAGGCAACTCTCGCCGTGATTATCTGGGCGTCGTGGGGCGCCACAACTCCGTTTGATGGCGCCAAAGACAGCCATGAAGCGGACGCCGCTACAGACCAGGGGATCGGATTCGAGGAATGATTGCGTACGGTGAACAGTCGCTCATCCGGGCTGAAAGGCCCCCCTTCAAATCCGGAAATTTCCCAGCGCGTGGGCGGCTCGACCGATAACGCGACCTCGCCGGATTCAATCAGTCTGATCAAATTTTCGAAAAAGCGGATTGCCTGGTTCGTGGGGAGGGCATCAGCGGTGAAACCCAGAATGGCGGTCCTGCGCTGATTTCCCCACACTAGGGCCGAGCGGCCGTCGCGGTATTCCGCGATTGATTCCGAACCGGTCTGCGGGGAAAGACCCCACGAGAATCGGGGTTGTCCTGGATTGAACAAAGTCATTGGGTTTGAAATACCTGCGGAAAGATCCGGCTCCGTGATGATCACCGGGTTTCGATTGTCCGACCCGACCGGCGCCGCGCCGAATAACTCTGCCCACATCGGATTTTTGGAGCGGTCAATGAGCAGAGCGCGCCCACCGTTCGACAAATAGTTGGACATCGCCGAAAACGCAGCCGGCGAAGGCGGGCCATTCTGCGAGACCGCTGCAGCAATGAAGTATTCGCCGGTCTGCAAGCTCGACACAAATGCGGGCCAATTGGTGGCCACCCGCACCAGATATCCAACGCTCCGCAAGGCCGGCAATACAGGATCCGGGCGGCGGTGACGATCCGCAAAGTAGAGGGCGGTATAATCCGGACGCGCGGCACTCAATCGCACCGACCGCGCATGGATTCGCCCGCTAGTCTGGTTCGTAAAATAGATCCAACCCTCATATAGGCCCGGCGCCAAAGTCTGGGCCACAGCCGAAACGGACACTGTCACGCTAACGGTCTCCCCCGAAGCCAGAACGCCCGAGCGCGGTGAGATCTCAAGCCAATTGACCGAAAGTCCGGACGACCATGAAATGGTCAGGGCCATCGAATTTGAGAGAACATAAACGAATTCGGCCGGCGCAAACGGACCACCGGCGATACCGGCAGGCTCATAAGCCGAAGCAGGGGATACTCGCAGCTCGTCGAACGGCGGATAAGACGTCAAGTCGCTCTCGGCAAAATTCGCCGGTAAACCATTCCCGGCCGAAATGCCGGCGAGGCCGTCTCGCGCAGCCAAAGCCAGCCAAGTGATGCGAATTCGGCCATCGAAGAACAGCTCCGCCTGGAAACTGTTTGGGGAGCTTGCGCCGTATTCCGGGACATTTTGATAAGTGAGGACAAAGCGATCTGCCAACTGCTTGCGTGAAACGATTCCGCCGCTCGCCGGGTTCAGGTCGTCGAACAACAGCGAGATGCGGGGCCGGTCAAAGTGAGTGGAAAGACGTTCAACGTAGCGGGTGTCTCCCGTACCGAATGAAATATATCCATTGGATCCAACAAACAAATTTGTGTAGGCGACACCATAAAGTTTCACAGAAGGACCGCCGGTGATGGCGACGGCGACGAAGGAATCATCCCCGAGAGAAAGCGGAACACCTCCGGAGGGATCGACAAAAAAATTCGTCGCCGGGTCGGAGAAGGCCGAATATCGATTTAGTGAACCGTCGGGGATCAGCGTCAAGGTCTTGTAGGAGAGGTCGTTGTCGTTCGCGGAGAAGATCTCCGTAAAATAATCGGTCGGGTCCCCACCCACTGTTACGCTCGCGTGGCGAGCCGCGGAATAGAAGGTCGTGGACCCGGTCGAGTATACCGCCCAGATCGAATAGAATCTTCGCTGCCCCACTTCCAGCGGCTCATCCCGTACCGCTTCAGCAACCCCGGTATAAACCAGCGCACCTTCGGACCAATTGCCGGGATAGCCATTCGTGTTCGAACGAACGACAACATGAGAGAACAAAGCCGACGTCGGGCTTGACCAGACCAGATCCACATAATTGGAGAAATCAGCGCTGCTCGCGAAAAAGGAGGATACCGGTTGAACGACCGGCGGCAACAGGCCGATCCGCACGCTTTCGCCGACATCCAAACGACCACCAGTGACCGTCTTCCCCTCCCAGACAGGAAGGCGGCGCGCTCCATCGAGGATCATTTGCTTTAATTGTTCCGCCGTAGCATTCGGAAAAATTGACTTCAGGAGAGCGGCCGCGCCGGCGACATGCGGAGTGGCCATTGATGTCCCGCTGTAGTCGTCATATCCGGCACCGGGCACCGTACTGCGAATTGCACTGCCCGGCGCAGCCAGGTCTACGGATGAACGACCATAGGAGCTGAATGATGACATCCTATCCCTTCGATCGCTGGACGCCACAGCGATGATGTTCCACGCATCGTAAGAGGCGGGATACATTGGAACTGAATCGTTGTCATTGTTGCTGTTTCCGGCAGCGGCGATAAAAAGCTGGTCTGCGTCCCCCGCTGCCTCAATGGCCTCCTCAAGGGCCTGCGAAAAACGGCCTCCACCCCATGAATTGTTGAGGATATGGGCGCCCTTTGAGATCGCGTATTCGATCGCGGCGATCGCATCCGCAGTCCAACCGGATCCACTATCGTCCAGAAATTTGAGAGCCATCAACCGAACGGCCCAGTTGACTCCTGCGACGCCGAGATTGTTATTGCCGACAGCGCCGATCGTTCCCCCGACGTGTGTTCCGTGTCCATCTCCATCCATCGGATTGCCGGAGGTCGGAGATCCATCACCGTTGGTCCAACGCGCGCCGAAGACGTCGTCAACAATACCGTTTCCATCGTCATCTACCGCATTTCCTGGAATCTCACCGGGGTTTTGCCAGAGATTGGCGACGAGGTCGGGGTGTGTAACGTCGATTCCCGTATCGATCACAGCGACGATGACATTTGTATTTCCGGTACCATAGAGCGCCCAAACATTTGTCACATTAATGTCGGCTCCGGGAACTCCGCCACCCTGTCCTATGTTTCGTAGACCCCACAGGTCTGAAAACATCGGATCATTCGGGACTACTAATTTTCGAAGCCGGTAATTAGGCTCAACAAATCGGACCTCACGACGGCTGCGGTAGGCCTTGATGGCGCGTTCGCGGTCGGCCTCACGGCGAATGCGGACCACGTCCACTTTCGAGCGTTTGAACTCACGGATAAACTGCGCCCCGACTCGTCGATGAGCCGCGATTCGAGCCTCTTTCCGCCAGCTATCGCGCCACCCTACTAGAAAGATCTCCGGGTGCGCTTCAGCCACCGGTTCGACAGTTCCGCCCTGCGCTCCGCCAATCGGACCGGGATCTGCCATCGCCGGGATCGGCGTCGCGTGCAGCCATATGACGAGCAGCCACGCGCTGACAACACGGCTCACAATTAAATACTACAACATACAGACGAATTTTTCATGAACGTTTTGGCGATGAATCGTTGCCTTCGTCCGCGCCGCTGTATTGGCGCCATTTTC
>JANWZO010000018.1 GCA_025054615.1 Kiritimatiellia bacterium | reverse complement strand
CCCAGCATCTTAATCGATGCGCAAAATGACTTAAACTTGTGCCAAATATAATGCTAACAGCACTTATGACACAACCACACCCATAAGTTGATAAGTACCCCTCGACCCAAATTTTGACAACAAAAAATTCACGAGTGTCCAAGACCCTCTCGAAGATGCCCCTTCCTTCCGAATCGCGAGACCGAGATGTCTCCTGCCAGCGGTAAACGCCGCCTAGCAATCGTTTGAGCTGCGGTTGCAAAAAAACTTCTACCGCGGACACACACCCGTAGAATTCAACGCCCTAACCGCATTACATACGTCGGCAGGTTCTTTCGAGAGTACGTTCCAAGCATGGCCGGTGAACTGCTCCAATCATCTGCCCGACAACAGATCGGCAATCTTAAGGCGGACCCGAGATTACAGAAAAAATTCCCGTTTGACCTCTTATATTACGAAAAGCTATGACAACACCGCTCTCCTCAAACGCCAAAGCCCGTTGTCGGTTGGACGAATACGACGGTCCGCTCCATCCCAATCTCCTCACCCGTCGGTCCGACCCCAAAATAGCGACAGTACTGATGGTCGTCTGACGGTGAAGAGATCGATCAAACATTACATATTCCCTTGAAACGTATGCTTACATGAAATAGGGTCGCGAGCTTTGGATTGTTAGCACGGACCATGAAACGCACATATCAACCCTCCAAGATCAAGCGGAAACGCACGCACGGATTCCGCAAACGGATGAAAACCCGGGACGGTCGCCAGGTTCTTCAGCGGCGCCGACGAAAGGGGCGGAAAGAGCTCACACGCGTCTGATCGTCATGAAACGAACGGACCAGGGATTGGCGCGGCATCAGCGCCTTACCCGGTCTGCGGATTTTCGCGCCGCATTCGATGCAAGGCAGAAGACGGTTGGACGTCTGATGGTGATGTATTTACTGCCGCGTCCGGATGGCTCGCTCAGACTCGGAGTTGTGAGCAGTCGCAAGCTTGGGAATGCTGTTGAGCGTTCCCGGGCACGACGGCTTCTCCGCGAGGTATTTCGGCGACATCGTTCCGAATTTTCAGGCACATATGATGTGGTCTTGATCGCCCGGCGCGAATTGCTGGACGCAAAGTGGCAGGACATTGAAAAGGACCTCTTTGACATCGCGCACCGCGCGGGCATTTATCGGGCTCCCGAAAAACGACAGAGCTCCGAGGCCGAAACGGAAGGAGCCGGCTGATGCGTCATCCCTCTGGCCATAGCCCCCATTCCACGTGGCGCCTACTTCGGACCCACCGCGGATTTTGCTCGCGGACAACCGTCCTCGCGGTCGGACTGATCCGTCTCTATCAATGGACGCTGAGTCCTCTGCTCGGCGGAGCTTGTCGATTCCATCCAAGCTGCTCGAATTACGCCATCGACGCCATCCATTTGCACGGAGTCTTGCGAGGCTCCTGGCTGACGATCAAACGTTTAGCCCGTTGCCATCCGTTTCATCCCGGCGGGATCGATCCTGTTCCTTCCCCACCCCAGCCCTAGTAGGAATTGCCATGTCGATGGATAAGCGTGACTTCGCCTGGTTTATAGTCCTTTTGGCGCTGCTATTCGCCTGGCCAGTTATCGACCGGATGATCGCGCGCACATTTTTTTCGGATCATCCCGCCAAGGAAAAGACCACGAAGCCCGCCGTCTCCGCAGACGAAGTGAAGCATGCGGAAGCAGCCGATGAAACGCCGGCATGGGAGTCTCGGCCGGACACGGAATCGCGAGGAAATCTCGAGGCGTCCGACGATACGGGAGCGGACCATGAACCGCCGCCCACAGTCACGCTCACAAACGCTAAAGCGGAATTTGTGTTATCGAGTCGAGGGGCCTCGCTGCTCAAGGTAACCCTTCACGAGTATCGCGCATCCATTGAGAAGGACAGCGGTCCGATGGTCCTCGATTTTTCAACGCGGCCCTCTCTCTCATATGACAAGCTTCCCTCCCTTGGAACAACTGCCCTTTTCACGGCAGCCGTCTCGAGTGATGGACGGTCAGTGACCTTCACCCGTGATACTAGCAACGGTCTCCGGCTGGAACGGACCATCGAAGTTACGGATCGATATGTACTGCGAGTGATTGACCGCTTCTTGAATGTTTCGAAAAGCCCGCTGAAGATTCCCAATTCCATCCTGCGGACCGGCCCGATGTCCCGTGAGGCTGGCCGCACGGACAGCCCTGGCGTGATCTCATTGGGGGTCGACACCCTTTCACCCGGCGGTGAGAGCGTCAAACACTGGGGCGGGGAGATCGGGGATTTATTCGAGGCGTCGATGGAACGCCGCGAGTTGTCGGGCCTACCCATGGTGATCGACGAGCCGCCGCGGGACCATCCAGTTGATTGGGTCGCCGCAAAGAACAAATATTTCGTTCAAATTCTGACTCCGCCGGAGGGTACGGGCGAGCGAGCTTGGCTCTATGCGCGGCGGGCGCCGGCGCAACGAGAAAAGGAGGATCCCTCGTTCCTTTCACGGAAAATGACCTCCATCCTCGAAGTTGGCGCCGGAGTCGAATTCGCTAGCGTGGAATTGCCCCCGGGTCAGGTCCACGAACGCGTCTCAACGCTGTATGTGGGCCCCATGAAATATAGCGAGCTCCACGCCATGCGCCTTCACCAGGTTGACGTCATGGAATTCGGCATGTGGGCACCCATTGGCAAGCTTTTGCTTCGAGTCCTCAATTTTTTGCATGACCACATCCCGCCCCACAATTATGGAGTCGCGATTATCCTGCTGACGCTGATTGTCCGGGTGGTCTTCTGGCCGATCACCCATAAGAGCACAGAGAGCATGAAGCGCATGGCGGCCGTCGCTCCGCTCGTGAATGAAATTCGGGAGAAGTACAAGGACAATCCCCAAAAAATGCAGCAGGAGATCATGGCGCTCTACAAGGAGCACAAGATCAACCCGCTTGGCGGTTGTCTGCCCATGCTCATCCAAATCCCGGTGTTCATCGCGCTATTTGTCGTTTTGCGCAGCGCGATTGAACTTCGTTTTGCGAGTTTCCTCTGGATTCGCGACCTCAGCGAGCCAGAGAACCTGCTCCCCGGCATTCTTCCCTTCGGCCTTCCGCTGAATATTCTGCCGCTGCTGATGGCCGCTACGATGTATCTACAGATGAAGCTCTCCCCTAGCGCCGGTGATCCGGTTCAGCAGAAAATCATGTCCATCATGATGCCGGCCATGATGCTCATATTCCTCTATAATTTTGCCTCGGGCCTGGCCCTTTACTGGACGACCCAGAATGTGCTCATGATTATCCAGCAGCTCATGATGAAAAGGAGCATCACCCCTCTGGCACCTGCCTCCAAAGGGAGAAAATGACGCTGCGAAACCTGGTCATGGCAATGTCGTGGGTCGGGGACCTGCCCTCAATCTCAACGTCCTCCGGTTCGCGAATGAATAATCCCAGCTAGGCAATTTCAGTCAGTTCCATGAAGTCGATCGAGGTCACGATGGATGACGGGCGGAAAATGGTGTGCCCGATCGATTCTCCCGTCTCCACATTGCTGACGAACCGCACCGATGAGCATGGCCGCCACTACCTGGGCGCCATTGTGAACAATCAGCTTGTAACCCTTGTGTTCAAACTGGAGGTGGACAGCCACGTACGTTTCGTCACGTTTGCGGATCCGCAGGGCTGGCGAATCTACCGAGCGACTGCCTCTTTTCTGCTGGCTAAAGCTGTCAGGGAACTTTTTCCTGAGGCTCGGTTCTCGATCGAACATTCCCTGGGCACGGGCTTCTATTGTTCGTTCGGACTCGACAGTCGGGAGGGAATCTCCGACGAAGACCTGCGTCTTCTCGACCGGCGCATGCGTCAGTTGGTCGCGCGGGATCTGCCGATTGAACGCAGGAAAGTCAATTATGCCGAGGCCGTACAAATTTTTGAGAAACAATCTCAACCGGACAAACTGAACCTACTCCGCTTTCGAAACCCGCCGAAAGTCGTGATCTACCAATGCGGCGACTTTGCCGACTTGTCCCATGGACCGCTGGCTGCAAGCACGGGAGCAATCACGCATTTTGAGCTGATCCGACACCAGCCCGGTTTTGTGATCCAGTTTCCCGACCGAAGCGTACCTCCGAGGGTTCCGCCACTCCGTCCCGAGCCCCAGCTTTTCCAGATCTTTCAGGAGCACAAGCGGTGGGGCCGCATCCTTAACGTCAGCAATGTGGGACGGCTCAACGAAATTATCGCAAACAAGGAAATCGCCGATTTCATTCGAATCGCCGAGGCGCTCCACGAGAAAAAAATTGCCCAGATTGCGGATCACGTGGCCCACCACCGCGACAGGATCCGTTGGCTGCTCATCGCAGGCCCGTCCTCATCCGGCAAGACAACTTTTGCCAAACGTCTAGCTGTGCAATTGCGGGTCAACGGGCTACAACCCGTGACCATTTCCGTCGACAATTATTTCGTCAATCGGGAGCGCACGCCGCGAGATGAAAAGGGTGAATACGATTACGAGCATATCGAGGCCATCGACCTCGCGCTTTTCAATGATCATCTTCGTCGGCTCGATCAGGGGGAGCGTGTGGAGTTGCCGACGTTTAATTTTGTGAAGGGCTGTCGGGAGTTCCGCGGCGACACCTTGCAGCTTGAGCCAAATCAGATGGTACTTCTCGAAGGGATTCACTGCCTGAATCCCCGGCTGACAGCCGAATTACCAGCACACCGGAAATTCAAGATCTACATCAGTGCCCTGACACAACTGAATCTGGACTGCAGCAATCGCATTTCAACTACGGACAACCGGCTCATTCGCCGGATGGTTCGCGATTACCAGTTTCGAGGCCACTCCGCAATGGTGACGATGAAAATGTGGCCCAGTGTAAGGCGGGGCGAAAAGACATGGATTTTCCCGTTCCAGGGCGAGGCGGACATTGCCTTCAACTCCGCTTTGGACTATGAGCTGGCCGTGCTCAAGCCGTTTGTTGAACCCCTGCTGGCGGAAATCAAACCCGATTGTCCCCACTATATTGAAGTGCGCCGGTTGCAGGAGTTTCTGTCCAGTTTCCTGCCCGTTCCTGCGGATGCGGTACCCCCCACCTCCATTTTGCGGGAATTCATCGGGAAAAGCGGTTTTGAATACTGACCGCCAAAATTCCTTGCACTCGAGTCTGATTGATGTATAAGTCTTTTGATATTCGTTTTTATTTGGACTGCGGGGTGGAGCAGCCAGGTAGCTCGTCAGGCTCATAACCTGAAGGTCTCGGGTTCAAATCCCGACCCCGCTACCAAATCCGACACGGGTTGCATCCGTCTCCTACGTCGCGATCGTCTGATGGATTCTCAATCCTGATTCGAACTACCCAGATAGCCTCTCTGAGGCTCTGTCGCTTTGTCTTCTTGACGCCTGATTCCACATCTGTTGGCTCACTTGGGAAACAAAACGGGAGGGGGTTTCATTCCACGCCCGATGGCAGCTAACCGAGTGGCAAAACAAAAAGGGATGACGTATTACATCATCCCTTTTTGGCGCTCGCGATTGGCGTGGCTTTACTTGCTGCCGAGAATCGCGTCCTTAGCCGCCTTCGCGACTCGGAATTTGACGACCTTCTTCGCAGGAATTTTGATCGCCTCACCGGTCGCCGGATTACGGCCCATGCGCGCCTTGCGATGGACCAGGACCAACTTGCCAATCCCCGGGATGACGAAGCTGTTTTTCGCCTCCTTGTAGGCCAAGTGCGCGAGCGCCTCGAAAAAGGCGAGGGCTTGCTTCTTGGTGATCCCGACGGTCTCGGCCAGTTTGGCCGCGGTCTGCGACTTGGTCAGTGCCATATGATTTGAGCCTCCTGATTCGGTCGGAATGCGGTTTTGCGTTCCGATCAGGGCATCATCTTGCGGTCGCGGAGCGGCAAAACAAGAGTTTTTTTGAAGATTTTCGAAGGTTTTGCCCGGAACATCGCGCCAAGATTGACTTTTTCGCCCCCGTATTGGATGAGTTCGTCACTCATGAAAACAGCGCGCCATAGTGGCGATCCGACCAATCGCCGCAAAGTCGAACATATTTCAATCATCAAAGAGGACGCGGCGACCGATCGCCAGAAACATTATTTCGATGAGATTCGACTTCGACACCGCGCTTTACCGGAAATCAATCTGGACGAGGTCGACACCTCCATCGTCTTTCTCGGAAAACGCCTTTCGCTTCCTTTGATCATTTCCTGCATGACGGGCGGCGACCATACCGTCCTCCGAAAGATCAACCGAAATCTTGCTGTTGCGGCCGAGCGGCGTGGAGTCGCGATGGGCGTCGGCTCTCAGCGTGTGATGTTTCTGCAGCCCGGCGCGCGGGCAAGTTTCGAACTCCGGCGCTACGCGCCAACTGCCCTCCTGTTTGCGAACCTGGGAGCGGTGCAGCTCAACAAGGGATTCACAATTCAACAGTGCCGCGAGGCCATGGAGGTTCTCGAGGCAGACGGCCTTTATCTGCACCTCAACCCTCTTCAGGAAGCGGTTCAGCCAGAGGGCGACACGCAATTTCGTGGTCTGGCTGAAAAAATCGGCGAGGTAGCGGAGGCCCTTCCTAAGCCGGTAATTGTTAAGGAAGTGGGCGCTGGCATTTCCCGAGAAGATGCGCATCTTCTCGTTGCCGAGGGGATTCGGTTCATCGATGTGGCGGGGGCCGGCGGAACATCCTGGAGCCGAATCGAACATCACCGCGTTCGCGACGCCGGGCACGCACACGGTCTCTTGTTTCAGGACTGGGGCCTACCGACGCCACGCGCCCTGTGGGACCTCCGAGACCTCCGCCCCGAGGTGACGCTAATCGCTTCCGGCGGCCTGCGGTCGGGCCTTGACATGGCCAAGGCGATGGTTCTGGGTGCATCTCTTTGCGGGTTGGCGGCACCGTTTTTGCAACCGGCTTTGAAATCGGCGGAAGCGGTCGAAGAAGAAATCGAACGGCTGCGAAGAGAGTTCCGGATAGCATTGTTTTTGCTCGGCGTCCGATCTCCGGCTGAATTAATCGGCCATCTGGAATATATATTTGAAGCGCCACCCTCGTGGGGGATCCCATGAACCATGGAGTCTTATTGATCATCATCGCCGTGACGGCCATTTGGGTCGTGTCCAAATCACTGACGCGCGCGTCATCCGACAAAATCCATGAATTCATGAGGCGCGGCGCTCTGGTCATTGACGTGCGTACCGCCGCCGAATATGAAGCCGGACACCTGAACAGCGCCATCAACATCCCGCTGGACCAGTTAAAGAGCAGGATTAGGGAAATAGAGCCCGATCCAAACCGGCCCATTTTGCTTCACTGCGAAAGCGGCGCGAGGAGCGAGGCCGCGGTGCAGATTCTGCGCAAAATGGGTTATCAGCACGTGCTCAACGTGGGTTCATTCGCCCGAGCCCGCTCCATGCTTGAACCCAGCCGATAAATCTCGCCATTCACCTCGCTTTTCGCGAAATTGGGCAAAGGCACATGAACGTTGGCATCGATTCCATTCGATTCTACACGTCGCACTACTTTGTCGATCTCCGCACGCTGGCCGCGGTCCGTGGCGTGGACCCAGACAAGTATCTAATGGGCATCGGGCAAGAAAAGATGGCGATCCCTCCCCCTGACGAGGACATTGTCACCATGGCTGCTTCGGCTGCCCTGCCCATTATCGAACGCGACGGCATGGAGAACATCGAGCTTCTCCTGTTTTCGACCGAATCGGGAATCGACCAATCCAAAGCGGCCGGCATTTTTGTCCACGGCTTGCTTGGGCTGCCCGCCCGTTGCCGCACCCTCGAATTGAAACAAGCCTGTTACAGCGGCACGGCTGCCCTGCAGCTCGCCTGTGCCTATATCTCGCGAAGGCCGGATGCCCGAGCCCTGATTCTCGCCGCCGATGTGGCAAGATATGAACTCGGAAGTCCCGGCGAGCCGACGCAGGGATGCGGCGCCGTCGCCATGACTGTTTCTGCCAATCCTCGACTGCTCGTCGTAGAGCCGGAATTCGGGGCCTACACGGAGAACGTCATGGACTTCTGGCGTCCCAACTATCGCGACCAGGCGATCGTCGATGGAAAATATTCGACCCGTGTTTACCTGCAGGCGCTTCAAATGTGCTGGGCGCAATATGCGGAGCAGTCCCGCCGCGCCTTTGGGGACATTCATCGGTTTTGCTACCACCTCCCGTTCACCCGGATGGCCGAAAAAGCTCATGAACGGTTGGCGAAGGACAATGGCGTCCCCATGACGGACGAGTTATTGCAAACCCAAATCGGTCCGTCGCTGATCTACAACCGGATCACGGGAAATAGTTATGCCGCATCCCTATATGTCGGACTCGCCAGCCTTTTTGACAACGAACCCTCCGACCTCGCCGGCAAACGCATCGGTTTGTTCAGTTATGGGTCCGGTTGTGTAGGAGAGTATTTCAGCGGAATCGTCCAGCCCGGGTATCGGGAAAGCCTTTTCACTGCCGATCACCGTGAGATGCTGGAAAACCGTACGGAATTGTCGTATCGTCAATACGAAGATATTTACAATCTGCCCTTCCCCACGGATGGCGGTGTCCACACGTTTTCGCGTTATCGCACCGGCCCGTTCCGATTGGCGGGGGTTCAGGAACACAAACGGATTTACGAGAAAGTGACATGATCGCCATTGCCCCTGGCAAATTGATCCTAAGCGGCGAACATGCCGTCGTTTACGGCCGCCCCGCTCTCGCGATGGCCATCGACCGCTGCGCCCAGTCCGTCATCGCCCCATTGGCCGGCGATCGGATCTCCTTCAATCTGCTGGATCTAAAGCAAAGCGATTCTTTTACCGTCCGCGCACTCAACGAGCTGAAAAATCGCGTTCTCCGAAACTATCAGCTTTTCCTCAATGGCGAACTGAGCATACGGGAAGTCCTTCACAAGCCGATCGAGCTGTTTGAATTCGCGTTCATCACGGTCCTCGACGGCCTTCACCTGAAATTTGGCGGCGGCTTGGAAATTCGAACGCGCTCCAATATCCCGATCGGCTGCGGCATGGGTTCCTCTGCCGCGACCATCTTGAGCATGCTGAGGGCCATCGGCCACTATTTCCGTGTGGAGTTTCGGCCCGACTGGTTTTTCAAATACAGCATGGAGGCCGAAAAACTTCAGCACGGCTATCCCAGCGGCGTCGATTCCTACATCTCGCTCCACGGGGGCTGCGCCCTCTTCCAGGACGGAAAAGCCGAGCCCGTGCCGCTGCCGCGCCTCCAAATTTACCTTGTCAATACCGGTACGCCGGCTTCCACAACCGGCGAATGCGTGGTGGCGGTGAGAAAACAGTTTGCGAAAGATCCTATCTGGAACGACTTCGAAGCCGTCACACGAGAGGTCGAAAAGGCCATTCGGGCCAACGACCGAGACGCCTTTCGCCAAATGATCGCCGAAAACCACCGCCTGTTGTGCCGAATCGGTGTCGTACCTGAAAAAGTGCGCCAATTCATCGCCGAAATTGAGGCACGCGATGGTGCCGCGAAGATTTGCGGAGCCGGCGCTGTGACAGGCAATAATGCGGGGATGGTTCTTGTCGTCAGCGAAACACCACCGGTGGACCTCTGTAAACGATACGGCTACGAACTGCTGACGGTCCGAGGTGATCCGCTGGGCGCCCGGATTGTTTAGCGGATCGCTCGTGATCGTTGCGGCCAGCGCACCCGGCAGCCTGATGCTCCTTGGTGAGCATGCCGTCCTGCATGGCCGAATTTCGGCCGTCATGGCCATCCAGCGAAGGATTCGCGTTCGCCTTGCGCTCCGACCCGACCGTGACGTCCGCATAGACTCCTCCCTCGGATTCCACCAAACCACGCTGGACGATGTGGCCCCCCACCCTTCTTTCCGATTTCTTCTGGCGGCGGTCTGCTGTTTCAAAGCCTGGCTGCCGCGAGGCGTGGACATAAAGGTGGAATCGGACTTCTCGCATACGGTCGGATTCGCCTCATCGGCGGCTACCACCGTTGCCGCTGTCGCCGCTTTGCGAAGCCTCTCAGGTTTGTCTGCAAAACCGAACGAGATTCTCGCCGATGCCGTCGAAATCATTCGTGCCGTGCAGGGCCGCGCGTCCGGGGCAGACGCAGCCGCCGCGGTGTTTGGCGGCGTGGTTGCCTATCGCGCCGAACCGTTAGAGGTTCGAAAGCTGCACGCGACATTGCGCGGCCTCGCGGTCTACTGCGGATACAAGACGCCGACGCCGCAGGTCATCCAGTTCGTGGAAAACCATTGGAAAGACAGACGGAGGGAGCTCGATCTCCTCTACGATCGGATCGGGGCTAACGCCGACGAGGGAATCGCGGCTCTGGAGCGCGGGGATCTGGCCGCCTTTGGCCGTGCGCTGGACCAAGGCCAGCTTTTGATGGATCAACTCGGCGTCAACACGCCAGAACTCCAGGCGATTGTCGAGAGGCTTCGGTCGGACCCCGGAATCCTTGGAGCCAAAATTTCAGGATCGGGCCTGGGCGATTGCGCCATCGGCATCGGTGCCCCGACGCTGCCGTGGCGAGATTACGCAGTTTTTCCCGTGGAAACGGATCGTTCCGGCGTTCGCATCGAATAACGCGTCCGACAGACTCGGTCGAACGGATCCCGCCGACCGAATATCGTTCGTACGCCTACGGATTTCGCAGGAGTTCTTCCGCAATCTGGATGGCGTTCTGGGCCGCGCCCTTCCAAATGTTGTCGCCCGAGCACCACATCACAAGCCCGTTGTCGCAGCTCTGGTCCCGCCGGATCCGGCCGACAAGAACCTCATACCGGCCGCTGGCATGGATCGGCATCGGGTACAACGCGTTCCCCGGATCATCCACAACCTTGACGCCGGGGGCTGTTTGGAGGATTTCCCGGGCCAGCTCCGGCGTCATCGGCTTTTCGAATTCGACGTTGATCGCCATGCTGTGTCCGTTGAACACCGGCACACGCACACAGGTGTTCCCCACGCGAATGGAGGGATCTTCGAGAATCTTGTGCGTTTCGCGCCGCATTTTGATCTCTTCCGTGCTCTCGCCGGTGTCGTCCTTGAAGGAGCCGACTGAGGGGATCACGTTGAAGGCAATCTGGTGCGGATACACCTCACGCGGAAGAGGATCCCCGGCAGCCCATGCTCGGACCTGAGCTTCAAGCTCTCGGATGGCAGGGGCGCCCGTGCCCGATACGGCCTGATAGGTGCTGGCTACGATCCGTTTGATCCTGGCCGCGCGGTGCAGCGGCGCCAGCGGCATCAGTGCGATGATGGTGCTGCAATTCGGGTTGGCGATGAAACCCTGGTGGGATTTCAGCGCATGCGGGTTGATTTCGGGCACCACGAGCGGCACGCGCGGATCCATCCGAAAATCATCGCCGTTGTCGATCACGATGCAACCGCGTTTCACCGCCTCCCAACCGAACGTTTGCGATGCGCCTTTCGCGCCCTCCGTCCCCGCAAAAAAGGCAAAATCCATCCCGGCAAATGCGTCAGGCGTGGCGGTGCGGACCTGAACTGACTCCCCATCGATGGTCTCGACGCGGTCGCTTCTCGCCAAAATGGTCAGAGATTTCATGGGGAAATTGCGCTTTTTCAGCAGCCGCACCATTTCGGTGCCGACCGCGCCAATGCCCACTACGCAGACATGATAGGATTTCATCGTTGATTCCTCACTGGTGGCCGACCGGGCCGCCCTCCGGACATACCGCCCCGGCTATCTCCTCACACCAGGCTTGCAACCAGGTCTCCAACCTCAGTCGTGCTCAAGCCCATTTTCCCGGCGGCCAGCCCCTTGATTTTGCCGCTCGTCAGCGCCTGTTCAATAGCGCGTTCCACCGCCGCAGCGGCCTCCCGTTCACCCAGTTGGTCCAGCATCATCGCCGCAGCCGCGATCGCGGCGAGCGGATTGATCACATTCTGGCCCGTGTACTTGGGCGCACTGCCGCCCATCGGCTCAAACATGGACACACCTTGCGGGTTGATGTTCCCGCCCGCCGCGATGCCGAGTCCGCCCTGAATGATCGCCGCTAAATCCGTGATAATGTCTCCAAACAAATTCTCCGTCACCACCACGTCATACCATTCGGGCTGCTTCACGAACCACATCGTGGCAGCGTCCACATGGTTGTAATCCTGCCGGATGTCCGGAAATTCGGAATCGCCCATTTCCTTGTGCACGCGCACCCACAGGTCACCCGCGTGGGTGAGGACATTGCATTTGTGGACGAGCGTCAGCATCTTCTTTTTGTTACGGCGCCGAGCGTATTCATAAGCAAACCGCATGCACCGCTCGACGACGGGCCGGCTATAAATCATCACTTGCGTCGCGATTTCGAACGGCGTGCCCTTCTGAACGGTGCCGCCTACTCCTGTGTAGATCCCGCCCGTGTTTTCCCGAACCACCACGAAATCGACGTCTTTAGGCCCCTTGTCTTTGATCGGGCAATCTTCCGCTCGGTAAAGCTTGACCGGTCGGAGGTTGATGTACTGGTCCAGGGCGAACCGGGTCTTCAGGAGGATGCCAACCTCGAGTATTCCCGGCTTCACATCCGGGTGGCCGATCGCGCCAAGAAATAGTGCGTGCTGTCTGCGGAATTCGTCCAGCGCGGAATCCGGCAGGGTCTCCCCGGTTCGTAGGTATCGCTCACCGCCGAAATCGTAATGTGTATAAGACAGCTTGAATCCGAACTTGCTCCGCGCAGCGTCTAGGACCTTCAACGCCTCACGGGTAACCTCTGGACCTGTCCCATCGCCGGGGATGACGCCGATGTTATAGTGCCTTGCCATTCGCGGCCTCCGAAAATTTCCATGCTATGTAAAAATTCTTTTTTCGGTTTCCATGCCATGTAAATTCCGCGCGATGGGCGCGTCCGTGCGGCATGCGACCCGGAGCGCGCCGGGCCAAAGGTGGCGTCCCCAACCGGATTCGAACCGGTGTTACCAGGATGAAAACCTGGTGTCCTAGGCCTCTAGACGATGGGGACCCGAAAGATTCCTATACTTACCACAACTCCGGGTGGGCGCAACCTCCTTCTGAATTCATTCGGGACCCGCTGCGGCACCGTTTGCGGTTTGTAGTCCGGTTGAACAGTTCAGAGCCGACCGCAAAAGGCCCGACACAACGGGATCCGGGGCTTCGAATGCCTGGAAGCAGGAGAGGCGGGTTTCAAAAATGTCTGAAAAATGCCGCGCCATCTGGTCGCGGACATCGGAAACTCTTGGACAGCGCGGCCCAAGAAGCTCCGCAAGCGAGGTCACTTTTTCACCGACCAGGCCGCAGCCCACAATGTAGGAAAATCCCGTCAGGTCCAGATTCACATTGAAGCTCATTCCGTGCATAACCACCCAGCGTTTCAGGTGAAAACCGATCGCTGCCAGTTTTCCCGCATCGGTCCATGCACCATTCTTCCCTTCTCTGCGGTAGGCCGAAATCCCGTATGATGCGGCCGTTCGAATGGCGAGCTCTTCCAGATTCCAAAGAAACGTATGGGACGCCCCGGTTCTCGGAGCGAGGCGGAGGATCGGGTAAATGACGAGCTGCCCCGGCGCGTGATAGGTCACGTCCCCCCCGCGGGAGGCGCATTCAACGTCGATCCCAATCGCTCGAAGGTGCTCGGCGGGGCGCAACAGAAACCGGGTGCGGCCCCGGCGGCCCAGTGTGACCACGGGGGTGTGCTCGAGGAAAAGGATCGTGTCGGGGATCTCGCCCCGATGCCGAGCGTCGACCAGCGCCTCTTGGAGCCGTGCGGCGGCCGTGAACCGCAGGGGGCGCTCGAAATAAAGTCCAATCGCCTCGCCGGCCATGACGGGACCTTCCGATCCGCGTGGGTCGGCTCAGGTTTCCTCGTCGGGATTCAAGGCCTCGTATTGGTCGGCGTCCAACAGGGTTTCCAGCTCAGAGACGTCATCCGGAATCATTTTGAAGATCCATCCCTCCCCATATGGATCCGTGTTGATGAGCTCAGGGCGGTCGAGGAGCGCTTTGTTGACGGCATGGATGGTTCCACTGATAGGGGCATACACGTCGGATGCGGCCTTTACGGATTCGAGGGTCGCAACCTGCTCGCCGGCGCTGAACGAATCGCCTTCCGTAGGCAGTTCGACGTAGGTCAAATCGGAGAGCTGGTCCTGGGCAAAGTCGGTGATGCCAACGGTTGCCACCTTGCCGTTCCAGCGGACCCATTCATGCGTTTTCGTGTAGCGAAGTTCGCGAGGTGTATCCATTGAAGCTGCCTCAATCTCCAACTGTCCGCGCGGACGTTGAAACGCGCGGTTGTCGTTCTTTTTTCGGATTCACAATGGAAGGTCAAGCCCAGATTCTGCGCGGCTCGCGGCGCGGCCTTCGGCGCTCAGCGAAACTGAGAGGCCGTCCGCGCAAACTCATACCGCGAGGTTCCGCCGTGCGTCGAGGCGTCCCAATTGACGGACCATGTCATCACGCCGGCGAGCGCAGGATGTCCACGGCGGCTTCGCATGGCATACGCGGAACGGTAGGTCCGTTCTCCGGTCATCAGGCGACGGAGAGCGCGGCGAACATCGGCCGGCGCAAGATAACCGTTTCCGGCGAGCGGCGTAGCCGGAAGCCCAATGACGACCTTCTCCGCGCCGAGCCCATGAAAATAGAGATTTGGGTCCCGGTTCACCGGGAAGCCCAGGATTAACATCTCCGCAAGAGCCACCACGAAATCAGGGGTTCCGGCCTTCACGATCACGTCGTGTTGTTCGCCGCGCCCGCTGAAGGCAAGCTTCGTGCCCGCGTTGTAAAACTGCATCTGCACCCAGTCGATTTGCTCTCGGAGCGCATGAAGGATGGGAAGGTAGCCTCCAGATTTTTCCCCGTATGTTTTGTACCCAGCGACGACATATTGGGCCTCAGGGGTCACCGTCACGATTTTTTCGCGCCCGATTTGGCGATCGAGATCGCGGATCGCTTCTATGAGCATGCGGACACGCCGAGTTGTCGGATGCCGAAAATCCGTATCCCCTGGATCGAGGTGGAGCGACTCGCCCTCGAGATTGATGTCAACCCCATCGAACCCATACTCTCGCACCAGGTTCGCGAGGCTCCGGGCGAATGCCTTGGCGTCTTCCGGAGTCGACAAGACCACGGGATGGTTGCCACCGCCAACTGACAGGATCACCTTAACGCCTCGCGACTGTTTGAGGCGAACATCCGCCTTGAACACCTCCACGGGCTGTTTGGTGGGCTTGAAGGCCATTTCGGGGGACCCCGGAGAGGACGGCACCGCGAAGGCGATAAAGATGTGGGTGTACAAAGGCGAAACATCTCGTAACGGGATGTATTCGGTCGACTTCCCGACCCAGTTGTGCCAATAACCGGCCACGATGAATTGGCCACGGGACGCGTGTTGAGGCGCCTTGGCGGTGCCCCGCGCATCGGGCGAAGCGGCCAAGATGAGAGCGGCCCAAGCGAGGAAAATCGAGCGCCATCCGCGCATGGCAACGCCTATCCTTTGGCCAAAGGCCGCATCTGCGGAAACAGGATGACATCGCGAATAGCCTCGGCGCCGCAAAGCAACATCACCAGGCGGTCGATGCCGATGCCCATCCCGCCCGCGGGCGGCATGCCATACTCTAGGGCCGTCAGGAAGTCTTCGTCGATCTTGGACGGGTCGCCGTTCGCCTGTTCCTCGAACCGGCGCCGCTGCTCGAGCGGGTCGTTCAACTCGGAATAGCCCGGCGCGATTTCCCGACCGCCAATGACCAATTCGAACACATCCACGCAGGACGGATCCTTGGGGCACAATTTCGCGAGGGGAACAAGAGGGGCGGGTAGCTCGATGACAAACGTGGGATTGACGAGGGTCTTTTCAATCACCTTTTCGAATATTTCATGCGTGATTTCGAAAGCCCCCCACGCGGGGTCGACATGGACCCCCGCGGTGATCGCGCGGGCCCGCATCTGGTCGACGGACAGCGAATACCAATCCGACCCCATCCGTTCGGTGATCAAATCCCGGTACGTCACCACCCGCCACGGCGGCGTGAGGTCAACGGGTTGATCCTTTGTTCCAACACTAAGGGTTCCCAGCACGCTCTGCGCAGCGTGGCAAATCAGGTCCTGTACAAGCTGCTGCATGGTCGTGCGGTCGCCATAGGCCTCGTAAATTTCGAGCATTGTGAACTCGGGATTGTGGAACCGGCTCAATCCCTCGTTTCGGAAGTTTCGGTTCAGCTCGAAGATCTTGTCGAATCCGCCGACCAACAAACGCTTGAGGTACAACTCGGGCGCGATGCGCAGATACATGTCGCAATCCAGCGCATCATAGTGGGTTTTGAATGGCGTCGCCGCGGCACCGCCCGCCATCGGCTGCATCATGGGGGTTTCCACCTCCTGGAAACCGCGGCCATGGAGAAAATCGCGTATGGCCCTGACGATTGCGATTCGTTTGTTGAACAGATCTCGGACCTCGGGGTTCGCGATCAGATCCAGGTAGCGTTTCCGGTACCGGATCTCCACGTCGTGCAGGCCGTGCCACTTCTCCGGAGGCGCTCGTAGCGCTTTCGCCAGCAGCGTCCACGATCTGACCTTGAGGCTCGGCTCCCCCGTGCGGGTCGTGAACAACTCGCCCTCCGCACCGATAAAATCGCCGAAATCCACCCAGCCGAAGGCATCGAACGCGGCATCGCCCAACTCGTCGCGCTTCAGGTAGATCTGGAGCCGGCCCGTACCGTCGCGGAGATCAGCGAAAACCGCCTTCCCCATTTCGCGCCGCGCCAGCATGCGCCCGGCGATCCGCACCCTTCGACCCTCTTGGAAGGACGCGCGGATGTCCGCGAGGTTGCCGTCCCGCGCGAATGCCCCTCCAAAGGGGGCATGTCCAGCCGCTGCTAGCCGCTTCAAATGTTCCAGACGTTGCGCCCGATATTCCGCCTCAGTATGGCCCAGTTCCATTCTTTTTCACCCTAGGAAAACGCCCGCTTGTACAACACCATAGCGGTCGCCGCAAATCTGAATCGAGCGATTGATGCTCGAACCTGCATTTGGTATCAAATCATCGTATCCACCAGATGAGCATCGATTTTCATCTCAATCGGCCCATTCATCTCGCGCGGCGCGATGTCCACTTCGAACGCGCGGCCGAATTGATTTATATGCCGATCCACGAATTGGATACCGCGGGCCGGATCCAGCATGTCGAAAATATCCACTCCCTTCTCAAATCCGCACAATATCATGCTTCGCTGGCGGCCAAATCGATCGCAACGACGAGGGCGGAACAGGACTTTCTGCGATTTTTGAACCTGATCGCCGGCAACGTGCAGTCGGCGCATTCGATGATGCAGCACCAACGGATGCTGGAGGGCGAGGAGGGCTTCCTGTGTCAGTTCTTGTCTGCATCGCCGGAGGAGTGCGCACTGCCCGCTCATCACTACCGGCGCCGCGCGGACGACATTCTTCAGGGCGTCTGGCATTTGATGCGGCTGGTGCATCGACCGTACCGTGAATTGCAAAAGGCCAACACCGCAGCGCTTTCGCCGGAGGAAATGGAACGATATCGGCGCGCGTATGAAAGTTTTCGCGCGGAGGTCAACGAACGATACCCCGCCACTCCCAGCGTGGAGACCGTAGCGGCCGCAGCCGGATCGTCCAAAAGAGCCTGAGGACAACCTGCGTTCTTGCGCCTCCCCCTCTCGCGTTGTTGAGACCATCAGGCCGCGGACGAACGGCCCAGCTCGATCTCCTCGCCCGCCCGAGCAAGGTCGGCACACGAATCGGCCGACGCCACGCGACCGGCCAGCTCGTCGAGCGCTGAGTCATCTTTCCGGGGATCATGATGGATGAGCTTCACGGCACGGGCCCCGGACATCCGGGCAACGGCCAGCGCATCCAGCCATGACGAATGGCCCCAACCCCGGTACCGGTCGATCTCCTCCGGTTCATATTGGGCATCCATCATCAGGAGCTCCACGGGCTCCGGCTTGCTGCACAATCCGACCAGGAGCGACTGCTCTTCCTCCGTCGCAGCAGCCCATTCGATATCCGTTGCAATAACCACCGAAGCGCCGCATGGCGGCTCGTCAATTCGGTACGCCGTGCATCCGCCGGGATGCGAGACCGGGCACCATCGGATCTCAAACGTTCCCCACTGGAGCGGCTCGCTCGAGGCGCGGCCTTCGAGCGTGTGGAATCGCACGCGCGAGCGCACATCCGAAATTTGGAGTGGCCAAAAGGGCTTGTCCATGATCCGCGACATCGTCTCCTCGACCTGATAAGCGTCGAGCGCGGGCGCCGCGATTTCGATTGTCCACGTGGAATCATACAAAAGTCCGAGCGACGGCAGACCCATGATGTGGTCGAGATGATAATGCGTCATCAACAGCAACACGCGCCGCGGCCCGCCGGCTGAAGCCAAACGCCGCCCCAGAACCCGAATGCCGGTGCCCGCATCGATAAAAATGTGATCTCCGCGAACGCCCTCGATCAGGATTGACGTCGTCTCCCCGCCATATTTCATGAACGCGGGCTGAGCAACGGGATATGACCCACGCACTCCGCCAACAATCAGGCGCATACGAAACCTAGCGAGTTTGATTTCAACCCGAAAAATTTACATCACATGGAAATTTTTTTCGAAAAATTTCCATCGCATGGAAATTCACAAGTGCGGTCGGATGTCGCGCGGGCTTGACGTGGAAAAACAGATTCATGGGCAGCGGATCGAAATTCATTTCTCGGTCAGATTCCATATGCCGTCCCAGTCGGCTCCGCGCAGCTCGCGCAGCTTCATTGAGTAGGCGCGCGCGACGGGGTCTTGAGGGATGGCCTCCATGAGGGTCAGCGCGTCCTGCCAGCGTTTCTCGACGACCGCCCGCAGTCCCGCCTCATAATCGGGAAGCCATGGCGGCAATCCGTTGCGGTCAAGCGCCATGGGCTCAAACACGCGCACCGGCCTCGCCCGGCCGACCACTCGAATGAGGCCCACCTCACGGCCAAACACCGAGTTATTTGCGGCGGTCCATGTGGATTCGGCCGCCAAGATGAACGTGCCGAAGGCCTTGTTTGCCCCTTCAAGGCGCGACGCGAGGTTCGCAGCGTCGCCCAGCATCGTGTAGTTGAATCGGTCTTGGGATCCCATGTTGCCGACCACCACTTCGCCAGTGTTCAGCCCGATGCGCATGCGAACGGGCATTCCCGCTGCCATCGCGGAAAAGAGGGCCTGTTTTTCGCGAAGCAGGGCCTGGCAACGGATCGCGGCGCGCAGGGCGCGCGCAGCGTGATCGGGCTGCGACAGCGGCGCATTCCAGAAGGCGACGATGGCGTCGCCGATGTATTTGTCGATGTATCCCCCCTCTTCCATGAGCACCCGTCCCATGTCGGTCAGGTAGGCATTCAGGAGATCGATGAGCTGCGGCGGCTCGAGTTTTTCGGAAAAGCTAGAAAATTTCTCCAGGTCCGAGAAAAACATCGTCAATTCGCGGCGTTCCCCGCCGAGCCGCAGCTTCGAGGGGTCAGCAATAATCTGGTCGATCACAGCTTCGCCAAGGTACTGCTTGAATGCAGATTTAATGAACCGTTTCTGGCGCCCCTCGGTGGCGTAGTTGAGAATCACGCCACCGACGAGGGCCGTCGCCGCCGCGGCTGTCGGAACCGCGACCGGCAGCCACCACCCCTCGGCATACGCGAGCGCGCCCAACACGGAGGGAATCGGCAAAAAGGCCGCAAAAATCACGGCGCTCTTCAGCCAGCCGCTCGCGGCAGCGATGGAGGCACCGGCGGCCGAGGCGAGAAACATCGAAAAGAAGACCACGGCGATAACCGGCACATCGCGCATCAGGTCGGCCTCAAGCAGGTTGTCCAGAAGCGTCGCGTGAATTTCCACTCCCGGATAGTCACCGCCCACCGGCGTCGGCTTGAGGTCTTTGAGCCCTGGCGCGCTCGCGCCGACGAACACGTAGGAATCGCGAAAAACCTCCGGATCAATCGTCGGCGACTCCCCCGCTTGCAAGCGCAGTTCGGACTGGATCACGGCCGCTGCGGAGTATGCCCGGTGGGTTCCGCTTGGCCCTCGGTATCGCAGGATGACCCGTCCCTTCCGATCGATCGGCATCCTTGTTTTTCCGGCATAAAGCGCCCGATCTTCGATTGCGAGCGGCTGAACATCGGCGCCGGCACGGCCAATCAGATAGGCGGCTAACCCCAGTGTCGGAACTATCCGCCCATCGAACAGTCGAAACGGAGCGATTCGACGAAACACGCCGTCCGAATCTGGATCAAGACGGACGGCCCCGAGAGCGGCAGCGTTGGTCCGGACGGGGCCGACAGGAAATGCCGCGCCCGGGTCTTGCAGCGCCGATCGGCGATCGGGCGTCAGCCAGGCGTCCAGACCCGCGATTTTCCACGGGGGTTCAGGCGTGTCTTCCGGCCAAACGCGCGTTTGCACGGCCTGCTCGCCCGAAAAGACGGCGACAATCGAACCGGGCACCGTTGCAAGGGTCTGACCGAACAGCTCATCGTCTTCCACGCCGTACATGGAAGGTTCGGTGTACAACATATCGAGGACCACGACGCGCGCGCCGGCGCGGCGGCAGAATTCTAGGATCGGAATGTACGCCTGGCGCATCCACGGCCACGAAAGCTGGTTTTCGGACGAAGCCCAGTCGAGGCTGGCCTGATCGATGAGGATCAGCTTAATTTGTTCGCTCGCCGGCGAGGGACGTGCCAATGCGCGGACGCGAATTCCCCACGATGAATGTTCCCAGTCATCAAGGAGACCTTGCCTGCCGGCAATCGAGAATGCGAGGCCCGCGAGCAAACCGATTGCAGCGCCAATCGAGATGCGAGCTTGCTTAGAGGCAGGCTGAAAATTCACGACTGGGGAGGGCCTTGGCGAACAAAAGGAACGAAGCGCGGCGGGCCCGGCGACTCTAGATCCCGCGCATGGCCTCTTCGAAGCGCTTCGTACGGGCGGCTTCCGCTGGCAGTCGGCGCGGAACGATCCGCTTTGAAACCTCCTGCGCGCGCTCAGAGGCTGGAGGATGCGTGCTGCCAAAGCCCGGGCCTCCGCGGACCACCTGCTGATCCATCCTCTGCAGCACTCGCGTCAACGCCGAGGGATCGTATCCGAGCCGATCGAGTATCGTCGCGGCAACGCGATCTGCCTCGTATTCCTGTTCGCGCGAATAGCCCTTGAGAACCAGTGTGTTGACCACGTCGGCGACACTCCCGCCGAAGATTTCGGTAAGCTTGTTGAGCTGATCCAGAGTTTGTACCGCCTCGTCGCTGCCGAATCGTCGAATCCCGACTTCGGCAAGCAAACTCAACGCTTCCAATTTTCGGGCGCCGCTGATGGCATTAACGCCATGCCGCAACTGGACATGGGCGACCTCATGCGCCAACACGGCCGCTAGCTCGTCTTCACTGCGGCACAAACGAAGCATGCCTCGCGTGACGAAAATGAAGCCTCCCGGCGCGGCAAACGCATTGATTTCATCAGAATCGAGGATGAGGAACGAATAGCCGCGGAAGGTCGTGGGCATATCCGAGGCAGCCGCACAAGCCTGTCCAACCAACCGCACATAACGCGAGGCGGCCTCGTTTTCATATGCTGGGTAGCGCTGCAGGATTGTGGCGCCAACCGCCCGTCCCAGATAGTACTCATTCTCCGGCGTGAAATCCTGAAACGTCCTCGACAGTGTTTCCCCCTGTTCGGGCGTGATGACGCCGGTGGCTACTCCCACTTCCGCGACGGTCGCGCAACCTGAGGAAAGGACGAGCCCGAGCATCAGGAGGGCCGGAATCATAAACCGAAGCGAACGGATTTGATTCACAGCAAACCTCCCTTCTTCAGAAAGGCCTCCACTTCGGAATCCGGCAAACGCGATGCCTCCATCCGATCAATGATTTCGTAGGCGGCTGAGAGATCCGGATTCTGGTTGCGATACTGCGACTCAACCTGTGGCGAGAACCCCTTTGCAGCAGCCGCCTGTTCGCGGGCTGTGGCTCCGGTTCGCGCGTCGGTCGTTCCGGCGGTAAGCGTGACGCGTTCGCGTTGGAATAGGGACTGATTCGCCCACCCCGAAATGCCTCCGGCGGAACGGACCTGCAGCCATCCGGGCTGACGCGCCAACACGATCACGGCTTCTCCATATGACAGCTTGCCGACGATGGGAGCAAAGGGGGCCGGATTCGCGCGCAGCGGCGCGGATTGCACGCCGATGTACAGGGTCTCCTGGGCCAGGGCGGTCGCGGCCCCAAGCGCAGATAAAAGAGCCATGACGATCGTTTTTTTCATCTGGCCTGTCCTCCTGATTGCAATAAATATTTGCCGATTAGACGACGTGCTGTCCAATCCTATTCAGTCGATGAAGGTTCGGCCGCCGGGTTGGCGCGAATTTCATTGAAGAGCGCAGCCAACGCTTTCGACCATCCCGCCTCGGGCGCTCGATCGGCCGCGGCCAGCGCACGCTCGATCGCCTCCAGGGCACGGGCGGTATCGCCCTGCCCATAGAAACTCCGAGCCGCGCGATAAAATCGATCGCCAGCCCGTTCGAACAATTTTGCTTCCGCATACGCAGAACCCGCCCGCAGTAAGGAATCCGCCATGTCCCTGTAGCGCCCGGCTTCTTGAAAAGCGGCCGCTTCCGTATCGAATTTTTCAGCGGCCAAGCCGGGGTTGCCTCCGAGGACGGCTAGACGCGCCTCCAGGCCAGCGATGCCCGCACGAAGCACAGGATCATCGGATGCGACGGAACGTGCGCGCCGCAGTGCCTTCTCCGCCTCGTCGCCCTGACCCGCATCCAACATGATATGTCCGAAGAGGAGCCAACCTTGCGCCTGGACATCACGAGGCGTATCGAGCTCGACGACGCGCTGTAGGACCGAAAGAGCTTCGTTCGTCCCACCGGCGGAGCGGAGCGCCCTGGCCTTTAGAAGCAGAATGGGGCCCGTGTCCTCGCGGATGGCGGCGAAGGCGGTTTCCGCTTCCTCCAAATAAGGCAGCGCCTCCGCCGGTTTGCCGGACATAAAGAGCGCCGCGGCCAAATTATACGCCTGTTTTCCGATTTCGGTGGCGTCGTCCAGCGCACGCGCGCGCTGAAGAGCGAGCCGATAGAATCGGGCGGCGCGGTCGAAGCTGTTCAGTGCATAGGCGGACCCGCCCGAGGTCGCCAATTGAACCAACAAGGGATCCGCAGGCGCAGGTCGCTTCGGTGGCGAGCCGCATCCCGCCGCAGCGAAAGCCAGCAAGGCCATCAGAGCGCAAATGAATCCGGACCGCATCAGGGCCCTCCCGCCCGATCTGGAGGGATCATGTCCGGAACGACCGTTGGAGGCACATACTTGCGGATCAACCAGTGCCGCTGAATGCCCTCAATGAGTCTTTCAGACTCCCGTAGAGTCTCCTGCGCCTGAACCACCGTGCCGGGGAGCGCGTCAACCTCCTGTTTTACGGTCGCCGCCATTGGCGGCAGGCGCGCAGTGGTTTCCTTGATGTCTTCGAGGATGGATCGAATGTCGGCGAGCATTGCCTCGATTTCCTGAGCGGTTTTTGGATCGCGCAATAGCTGGCCGGCCGTTCCCTCGCCCTCGGCCAGGCCGCGGGTGATGCGTTCAATGTTGGCCAGCGCTTGCATCAGCGGCTTCTCCGCGTCGCGCAGGTCCGCGGCGAGGCGTCTGTATTCCTCCAGCAGAGGCAGCACGGCATTCTGGACTTCCTTGAGAATCTCACGGGCAAGCTCCGTGATCTCCGTGTCGCGAATCGCCTGAAGAACCGCCTCTTCCCCCAAGGGAGCCCCGCGTCCCTGCGTGATTTCGACAAAAGCATCGCCGGCGATGCCGAATTTCTTCTTCACAATCGCTTTGGAGTCGGTGCGGATAAACCGGATGAATTCGCTTTTGATCTCTAACGTCGTGTACATTGATCCGTCATCCTGCACGCGGATTTTCCCGACCCGGCCGGCGGAGGCGCCTAAAATTTGCACATCCGCCCCTTGTTGAAGGCCCAACGAACCCTCCTCTGGGAACTCCAAACGAATTTCATAAATAGGCTCAAACCAGTCTTGGGCGCGGCCGGCAAGGATGATGCCCACCACCAGCGCGAGCGCGATGGCGATGACAAACCCGCCAACGATTTCGTTTACATATCGAAATTTGAACGGCTTACTCATCAAACGGGCGCTATGACTAATTTCTCCTGTTGAATCGCATATTTTCGGTCAGCCCGCAACGCGCAAGCATCCAGACGTTCATGTGAATCCGTGATCCACAGCACGGCAAGGCCGTGCTGTTCGCAGCGCCGCCGCACGGCGTCCACAAAGGGCGCCGCCTCCTCTGCGGGAAGATCTCGCACGGGCCGCTCCAACAGAAGTAGCCTCGGACTTCCCAAAAGGGCACGTATCCACTGCGCTTTGAGGAGAGTTTCGCGGTTCATCCGCGCCGGCCTTCCCTGCGGGATCATACCGACCTTCAATTCGGCGGCCAGCGCCTCGGCTTTCTCCATCAGGGCGCTGAACGTCTCGCGAGAATGGTAGCGGCCTGCCAGTGTGATGTTCTCGTCAAGGTCGAGGTTGCTGAGCCAGCCCGCCCTCTCGAACACACGCCCAATGCGACCGCGCGCCGTGGCGGCCAGGTCCGGAGATCGCTCGCGCCAGTCCTTCTCCTCGAAGAGGACCCGCCCTTCTGCCGGCTCGATCAGCCCTTCTGCCGCGTCCGCGAGCGGTGTGAGCGCGACGCCCACGGGCAGTTCCACGAGAGCGATCTCTCCCTCCCGAATTTCGATCGACACCCCGCTGAGCCCGCAATCGTAAGGTGGCTCTTTCGGAAAGGTCACCTCTTGGATCTCGAGAATCGCGCTCATAGGTAGGTCGCGAGCGATACGACCGCCGACGTGAGGAACAAGGTCGCTGTGGAACGGACCACCGCGCGCGTGGCCGCTTGCGGAACCTCCGTAAATGCCTGCCCAACGCTTAATCCCTCCGAGCAGCAGATTGCGCCGGTCAAGAGGCCAGGAACCACTGATTTTAGAATCAGGTTCACCACATCCGCAGGAGTGATGGCGCTGAATACACTCCGAATGAACAGGTTGGGATAGCCGGTGTTCGCGCCGAGTAGAAGTCCCGCGAGAAACCCGCTGGCGAACGAGACCGCGATGAAAATGATAGTCAGACAAAAAATGGAAATGGCCGCCCCCAGCACGCGCGGCATGACAAGGTAGATGAACGGGTCCAGCCCCTGTGCGTCCAGCAGTTGCACCTCGCCATTCACCTTCATATTCGCCAACTCGGTCGTCATAGCGGTTCCACTTCGCCCGATGACCACAAAATTGGTGAGGAGCGGTCCCGCCTCCCGGATAAGGACCATCACCAAGATGGGACCGAGCAGGCCCGACTGCCCGAGTTTTGACAGCGCAAGCTGCGCTTGCAGAACCACGGCCAACCCGACCAAAATCGCGATCATCGACACAAAGCGTATCGCTTCAAACCCTGTAAAAAGAATCTGCCTCGCCAGCACATCGCGGACCGGCTGTGGCCAATATCGGGGCCTTAAAGCCGCGGCGATCGCGGCGACCGCAATAGAGACCACGTGGGCCCACCGGTTGAAGCGGCCTACGATGGACTCGCCGAATGTACGAAGCCACATGGCCTGCACTATGGTGCGGGTCAGGCTGTCGCGCAACGATTATCCGGCGCGGCGTCGGGCGAAATGAGTCAGGACCGTAACAGCCAGAACGAAGGGTCCAGGACTCGGCCCTTCCGAACTGGAACTATGGCGAATCCGTCCGGACCCTCGCAGCCGAGGCTTGGAAAAGCGGACTAGAAGGTGTACTGCGCGGCGAGCACTAGTTGGCGCCCCGGTTCGTTCAAGCCTGATCCATGGATGCGGTAGTCCTCGTCCGAAACGTTTTCGAGCGCGAGCGTCACGGACAATCCACTTGCGAACGAATAGCCGCCTCGCAAGTGGCCGACCACGTAGCCGGGCGTCCCATCCGGCGGAATGCGCTGCGTGTCGCGTTTATCGCCCGATGACAATCGATCGGCTTTCTCCGCCGCTTCAACTTCCGCTTCCGCCCAGAATGACTGACCGACCGGCTGCCAACGAAGGGCGAGGCGCCCTGTCAGAGGCATGACGCGGCTCAGCGGTTCGCGCACAATCACAGGTTCTGATGTCGGATACCCATCCGCCTCCCCTTCCATCCATGTCGCCATGCCGCGAATTCGCCAGTCTTCGCCCAGGAGCGTCTCGCCGAGCAGTTCGATGCCGTGGACGTACCCCTCGCTCGAATTTTTCTTTGTAACCTCCATCAAGCCGTCCACGATCTCGCCGGTCGGCGTGCGCACAATCAGGTCTTCGATCCATGTGTGGAAATAAGCGATTCCTGCTTTCCACCGGTCAGTCGCCCGCCTCCACCCTGCGTCAGCGGTGATAAAGCGCTCCGGCTTCAAGTCGTCCACGGGTGTTTCGATTTCCTTGCTTCGAGCGGAATCGAGCCGCGTCAGGTCGGAGAGATTGGGTGCGCGGAATCCCTGGGAGATGCCGGCATAAACATTGTGGGAGCGATCCTCACTGAATGGGATCAGCGCCCGCAAGGAGCCGACGACCGCATCCCAGTTGCCGGAAATTCCATCGGGCCGCTTGTCTACCTTCTCCGCATCGAGATGCGCATGGGTGTAGCGCACCCCGGGAGTGATTTCGATTCCTGCGGTACCGTTCAGCGTGTTTTGGACGAAAGCTCCCAGCAGGTCATAGGTCGCGTTATCCGCAACAGGGCCCTGTTTCCCCCTCACCGGCGCGGCGCCCGGATCGATGCGGATCGAATAGGAATTCACAAGATCGCGATAAACATCGGCTCCATACACCCAACGGCCGATGGCGCTTTCGCTCTCAAGCGTCAGGGCTGCACCCCAGGTTTCCACGTCGAAGCCCTGAAATTCTCTCCGCCCATTCCCTCTCAGACGATCGAGGTCTTCACCCTGTTTGTGGCGCGAAAGGGTCAATGTGTAGGCGTCAACCGCGCCGTCTCTTTCCGAGTGAGCCAGGCGCAAATAGGTCAGCGTGCGATCCTGATCAAAGACATGCCGGAGATCATCGCCTTTGACCGTGCCCTCCCACTCGATTCCATAGATGGTGCGATGGGTTCGCCAGGCATCGTCCTGAGTCAGATGTTGATGGCCGAGCGTCAGCGAGGCGCCGTTTTGCCAGAAGTAGCTGGCTCGAGCATCCCATGCCATTTCGTTGTACCCGGTTTCCGGCTGTTTGCCGACTTCTCGCCCCCCGCGGAGATCATCAAACGTTTTCCATGAGTATCCAGCACGAAGACCGAACGACTCTGTAAGGCGCGCGCCTGTCTGGAAACGGGCCTGGTGGGACTGATCTGCTGTGGCGCCGCGATATTTTACGGTGTGTTCCCAATCGGCCCTCCCATCCCAATCCGGAACATCCGGGGGAATTGCGTTCATGGCTCCGCCGATCGCATCACTTCCGTACAGCACGGAGGCGGGGCCCAGAACGACCTCATAGCGATCCACGGAAAAAGGGTCGATGGTCGCCCAATATTGGTTGGGCCCTTCACGAAATACGCTGTTGTTGAGGCGAATGCCGTCGATTAATCCGAGGGTCCGGAAGCCGGTGAAGCCCCTCAGATACGGCGAACCTTGGCCGTATGCCGTCTTTTGGACCATGACCGATGGGACGCGACGGAGCGCCTCCGGCGTTGTACGAGGCGCAAGGTCGGACAGATCGTCGGAGGTTATTGTGTATACGCTAGCGGGAGCCTCCGCGGCCGGAACCGGAGTTCGGAGTGGCGTCACAACAATCTCCGGAAGCTCCACAGTTTCGGCGCTCGCGCCGAGCGGCAGGGAAACGATCGCAGCCAGAATCATTCTACGTTGGATCAGTTGTTTCATTTGCTACTCCGATCTGCTTTCTCTAGTGGTTTATTCAACTCTCACATCGATTCGAATTTTGGTGCCCGCCGCCTGAACGGGCGGTGAAGCGGCCGCAAGTACGACCCGTTCGACAGCCTCGCGCACCCAACGGACACGCGGATCTTCAGATTCGGTAGGCGGCGCCAAGGGGATAAGTTTGTCCTCCAGCGCTAGGATTCGGACCGTGATGCTCGTGGATCCATCGATTGGGCGCAACCTCAGCAGCTCGCGCTCCAGTCTCGCCCGAATCTTCATCCAAAACGTCTGCGCGACGGAATCGATATGCCTCTCCGTTTCCGAGGGCAAGGAATCAACTAGCGGCTGCGAATCCGCAAAGGGATCCGACTGCAGAGGATTCAGATCGTACGCCAGCTCGGATGGAGCCGGCTCCATGATGAACTCTTCAAAAGGTTCCATCGCCATGTCAGGAGGTTCCCAGGGCTGCATCTGAAATTCTGCGATCTCCTGCAGTTCCAAGGCTTCAACGTCTCGCAAGAAAACTTCGACTTCTCGTTGTGGGTAATCCGCCGTCGGCGCGGTCCTTGGCGCATGCAATACAAGGACCAGGATCAATGAGTGAAGGCCGGTGGAGATGGCCACCGATCGCACAGTTGGCAGAATGGACTGGTCCAGGCGAGTCATCTACAGCCTTAAACGGCGCATCGCAATGCGGAGTTCATCCTCAAGCAATTTTTCCGATTGATGACGAGAACACATCGCAGGTATCCCTTGGACCATGTCTGATGAGCGCGCGAGCCCGGATTCCCAGGAGGATTGGGCGCTACTCTTTGAATCGGCTCGCGGAAATGACGACGCCTTCGCTCGGCTCGTGGAGCGTCACCAGCAAAAGTTGCTGAACTTTTTCCTCCGCTCCGGCGCTAAACATCATGCGGAGGATCTCGTGCAAGAGACGTTTTTGAGACTGTACCGCCATCGCAAACGGGCAAAGCCTCTCGCCCGTTTCACTACCTATCTTCACACGCTCGGCCACCACGTCTGGTTGGATCACGTTCGCCGGCAGTCTCGCTTCGCGCGCCTATTGATGCGCGCCGCACCTGAATTCAATGAAATCGACTGTGCCTCGGCGAATCGGCCTCCGGTTTCCATGGATGCCGATTCGCTTCTTGGACTGCTTTCACCCGACCATCGGGAAGCCGTCGTGCTCGTCGTTTATCAGGGCATGGCGTATCACGAGGCGGCTGAAATCCTGGGTGTGCCAGTGGGGACCGTTAAGTCGCGCGTATCCATCGCTCTAAGCCGAATCCGAGCGGCACTGCGCGCGACACATCGGGGGGAGAAGCTCCATGGCTCGTGACGCCTCATCGAAGTCTGAAGCCCGAAACGCTTCGGATACAGTCTCCGAACTGGAGTGCGAGTTCGGCGATGTTCTGGCGTCGCTTCGCCGCCACCCTGCCGCGCCCACGCCCGATCTCGCGCCGCGAATTCTTGCCCGAATTCGCGCCCGACGGATATTCCAGCGGTCAATCGCCGTTTGCCTTCCTCTGGCCGTGCTTTCCGCACTGCTGGTGATTTGGGATATTCGGTACTCTCAAACCGTTGAGATCGCGTCGGCTTCCGACGCCTTCGCGCCGGTCAAGAGTCAGCGTGATTCCGACCGTTCGCCGACGACGTCCAACACGGCCGTACCACTAGATGCTCAGTTGGACAGGGCCCGATCCTGGCTGCTGCGACATCAGGACCCGAACGGGGGCTGGTCATTGGGTCGCACCGGCGCGTCGGCCAACTATGCCGTGGGAACCAGCGCACTGGCGCTAATGGCCCTGATGACAGGGCACCAGACCGACGAAATCCGGGGCGCAATCTTGAAAGGTCTAGCTTTTCTCGCTTCCTCTCAGTCGCCAGATGGGTTGTTCGGGCCTCAGATTACCGGATCGATCTATAATCACGCCCTTGCCTGTCTTGCCCTGCTTAGGGCCCGAGGCGAACTCGCAGTTGGCAGCGACGTCGATCGAGCATTGCGCCGCGGCGTGGATCTGCTTGTGCGTAACCAGCACGCCGACGGTGGCTGGTCTTATTTACGTTCGGGAGCGTCGCCGAACAGCAGCGTAACCGTTTGGGCTCTTCAGGTTCTCATGGAAGCGGAAGCCGCCCATCTCGGCGACTTTCGCAGATCTATCGAACAAGGGTTTGCGTGGCTTGAATCCACCATCGGTCCTGACGGCCGTGTGGGATACCGCCGCGATGGGGATCATCCGAATGGGCCTGAAACGCTGACCGCAGCCGCAGCCCTTTGCTTCTTCGAGCGGGATCCCCATGTTGATGAACGTCTCGCCCGCATGCTGGACCACGTCCGTCGCGACGCCCTTGATTCGGCGAAGCCGATGGACCTGTATCGGGCCTTCTTCCAGACCGCCCTCCTCCGCGCGGAATCACCGAATGACTCTGAACTCCTCAACCTAACTTCGCGGATCCGGGCCGCTCAGGTGGCGGAAGGTCAAGAGGCCGGAAGCTGGCCCCCGTTGGACCGCTGGTCTGTGGCCGGCGGTCGAGTCTACAGCACCGCCATGGCCATTTTGGCCTTGTACGGTCGTTAGCTGTACGCCTGCGCGATCATCGATACGCTGCCGGATCGTACCCCAGAATGGGCGCCAGCCATCGCTCGACATCTGCAATCGTCCGCCCGCTGCGGCGGGCATAATCTTCTACCTGGTCGCGGCCGATTCGCCCAATCCCGAAATAGGTCGATGACGGATGAGAAAAGTAATATCCGCTGACCGATGCACCGGGAACCATGGCATACGACTCGGTCAGCCGGATCCCCGCCTTCTGCGGCGCCTGCAGCAGGTCGAACAAAGGTCCCTTTTCCGTGTGGTCTGGGCAGGCCGGGTAACCGGGTGCGGGCCGAATCCCGCGGTATTTCTCGCGGATCAGATCCTCGTTGGAAAGGTTCTCCTCGGGCGCATAGCCCCAGAATTCTCGGCGAACTCGTTCATGCAGATGCTCAGCAAACGCCTCCGCAAGCCGGTCGGCGAGCGCCTTCAACAGAATCGCCGAATAATCATCATGAGCGCTTTCAAAACGCCTCAGAGGCTCCTCGATTCCATGACCCGCAGTGACCGCGAAAAGACCGAGATAATCCGCAATCCCTGTTTCTTTCGGCGCGATGAAATCCGCGAGGCAGAGATTCGGACGGTCGGTGGATTTTTTCATCTGCTGGCGGAGGAAGCGAAATGTGTGGATGACCTGGGAGCGCGTTTCATCCGCGTAAATCTCCACATCATCACCCACACGCGCCGCAGGCCAGAATCCACAAACCGCGTCCGCCCGCAGCCATCGTTCATCGATGATCCGCTCCAGCATTTTCTGCGCGTCGGAAAAGAGCTTTTGGGCTTCCGGCCCGATTTTGGGGTCATCCAGGATGTCCGGATACAGCCCGTTGAGCTGCCAGGTCGCAAAAAAGGGGGTCCAGTCGATCCGGTCCACAAGACGTTCCAGCGGATAATCGGGGAGCTCGCGGACGCCTAGAAACGACGGACGCGGCGGGAGGTATTCCGTCCAGTCGATTCGAAATGCGTTTTCTCGGGCCGCTGAGAGGGACAGAAGCGTGTCCGATCCCGACCGCAATAGTTGTTGTTCCCGGATCTGCTCATATTCGCGCCTCACTTCGGACACGTAGCTTGACCGCCGTTCTCGGCTCAGCAGCGCACTCACGACATTGACGACCCGCGATGCATCCGGCACGTAGACAACGGGATGGTCATAGCGCGGCGCGATTTTGACGGCCGTATGAACCTTCGAGGTAGTCGCGCCGCCGATCAACAGCGGCACATCAAAAGCCTCCCTCTGCATTTCTTCGGCCACATGCACCATTTCGTCCAGCGAAGGGGTGATCAGCCCGCTCAACCCGATAATGTCGCACCGCTGTTCCCGCGCGACCGATAGAATGCGCTCGCAGGGCTGCATCACGCCCAGATCGATGACCTCGTAGTTGTTGCACTGCAAAACGACGCCCACGATGTTTTTTCCGATGTCATGTACGTCTCCTTTGACGGTCGCGAGAAGTATTCGGCCCTTGGGGGCGCCGCTGCCGGCCCGTTTCATTTCCTCGAAATACGGTTCAAGATAGGCGACAGCCTTCTTCATCACACGCGCGCTTTTGACCACCTGGGGCAGAAACATTCGGCCCGTGCCAAACAGATCCCCCACCACAGTCATTCCGGCCATCAAGGGCCCCTCAATGACCGCAAGCGGCGATTTATATTTTTGTCGGGCCTCCTCGGTATCCTGTTCGATAAAATCCGTGATGCCCTTGACCAGCGCATATTCAAGCCGCT
This sequence comes from Kiritimatiellia bacterium, assembly GCA_025054615.1. Classification (NCBI taxonomy): domain Bacteria; kingdom Pseudomonadati; phylum Kiritimatiellota; class Kiritimatiellia; species Kiritimatiellia bacterium. The sequence continues at coordinate 12,064 of JANWZO010000018.1, read as the reverse complement.
TCTCGACCGGCCATGACCTCCACTCCTGACGAGCTGCCTCGGTCTCCCTCCCCCCACCCGAAACGCTCATGCGTCCCGCATAGTCGAGCAGCCGCTCCGTCGCGTCCGGCCGCCGATTCAGAATCAGGTCCTCGACCAGTTCGCGCAGCTCAGGATCCAATTCGTCATAAACGGCAAGTTGCCCCGCATTGACAATGCCCATGTCGAGCCCAGCGCGTATCGCGTGGTAGAGAAAGACCGAGTGCATCGCCTCACGGATCTTGTCCTTGCCGCGGAACGAAAACGAAAGGTTGCTGATGCCACCACTGCAGCGGGCGTATGGACATTGCGCCTTGATTTGCCGAACCGCCTCTATGAAGTCGACCGCGTAGGTGGCATGCTCCGGAAGGCCGGTGCCGACGGGAAACACGTTCGGATCAAAAATAATGTCTTCCGGCGGGAATCCGGCCTTTTCGGTCAACAATCTGTACGCGCGGACACAGATCTCAACCCGCCGCGGAAGAGTGTCCGCCTGGCCCTTCTCGTCGAAGGCCATGACGATGACGGCCGCACCGTATTTCCGGATTTTTCGGGCCTGCTCGAGAAAAACCGCTTCGCCCTCCTTGAGCGAAATGGAATTCACCACGCATTTGCCCTGTACGCATTTCAAACCGGCCTCGATCACCGCGAATTTCGAGGAATCGATCATGACAGGCACACGCGCTATGGCCGGCTCTGCCATCGCCAGGTTTAGAAAGCGCTGCATGGCGGAAACGGCGTCGAGCATGCCCTCATCCATGTTGACGTCGATAAGCTGGGCGCCGTTCTCGACCTGCTGCAGCGCGATCGCGAGGGCCTCGTCGTATTTCTCCTCCTTGATCAGTCGGAGAAACTGGCGCGACCCGGTCACATTGGTCCGTTCGCCGACGTTGATGAACGGAATTTCTGGGCGTGCGACAAACGGCTCCAGACCGCTCAGGCGCAACGTCCGCTCGACGATCGGCGGCTTGCGAGGGGGAAGGCCGCGCACGGCTTCTGCAAAGGCGCGAATGTGGTCCGGCGTGGTCCCGCAACAGCCGCCGACGATGTTGACCAGTCCGTTTTCGGCGAAATCGCGAATGTGCTTGGCCATCATCTCCGGCGTCTCGTCATAACCGCCAAACGCATTCGGCAGCCCGGCATTCGGATACGCGCTCACATAGCATGGGGCGATCCTCGCCAGTTCCGCGAGATATGGCCGCATCTCCTTCGCGCCGAGAGCGCAATTCAATCCGATGCTCAACGGCTCCGCGTGCATGACCGAATACCAGAACGCCTCCGCTGTCTGGCCCGTGAGCGTCCGGCCGCTCGCATCGGTGATCGTGCCGGATATCATGATCGGAAGCCGGATTCCCGTCTCTTCGAAATGCCGCAAAATCGCGTATATCGCCGCCTTGGCATTGAGCGTGTCAAAAATGGTTTCCACCAGAAGAATATCCGCGCCGCCGTCCACCAACCCTCGGACGGATTCCGAATAAGCAGCCACCAACTGGTCAAAGGTGATGTTCCGGTATCCGGGATTGTTGACGTCCGGGGAAATGGATGCGGTTCGGTTTGTAGGACCAATGGCGCCGGCGACATAACGCGCGTGGCCGGAATCACTCAGCTCGAACTCGTCTGCGATCCGACGCGCCAGCCGGGCCGCTTCAAAATTAAGCTCATACGCGAGGTGCTCCAGTTTGTAGTCGGCCTGCGAAATTGCCTGCGCGTTGAAGGTATTGGTCTCGATGATGTCGGCTCCCGCTTCGAGATAGCGACGATGGATTTCGCCGATCACGGAAGGCTGGGTTAGGACCAGGAGGTCGTTATTCCCCTTGAGGTCATGAGGGTGATCTTTGAATCGATCGCCTCGATACTCTTCCTCCCGAAGCTTGAACTGCTGAATCATGGTGCCCATCGCGCCGTCGATGAGCAAAATCCGCTCGTTCAACAGCTTCGGAAGTTCCGCAATCCGCTGAGATCGGCGATCCATATTTATTACTTTATCCGGATAAATGAATAGATCAAGCAATCCTTGCAGGAGGTCGATGGGCCCTTCTTTCGGATTCGCCGTTGCATCCGCCCACACGCCTGCCATAAATCGCGGTATGGATCGACCTATCATCGGGATTCTCGGCGGCGGGCAACTGGCAAAAATGATGGCCCAGGCTGCCTATCGGCTGGGTTGCATCGTCCGCGTGCTGGAGCGCAAACCGACACATCCCCCTCTTCTTGGCTGGGAGTCCGAATCCGGAGACTGGAATGACCCGGACACGTTGATCCGCTTTGCCGCACGCGTCGACGTGATCACCGTGGAAAATGAATTTATAAATGCCGATGCACTCGCAGAACTGGAAGCCGAGGGTCATCGCCTCTATCCTCCGTCGGACTGCCTCGCGCGCGTCCAGGACAAACTGACTCAAAAACAGACTCTTCAACAAGTGGGACTCCCGATTCCGACCTTCTTACCGGTCCAATCGCCCGAGGACGTGCTGGACGCAGCCTCCCACCTTGGCTGGCCAATAGTCCTGAAGCGGCGCACTCTCGGTTACGATGGCAAGGGGAATGCCACCCTGAACACCCCGGCGGATCTCCCCATGGCATGGGCCCGATTGGGCGGCGACTCCAGCCCCCTCTTTGTGGAACAATTTTGCCAATTCCAAAAAGAAATCGCCGTGATGGTCACGCGCTCCCCCGATGGAACGCTCGCGACCTATCCAGTCGTTGATACCGTACAGCGGGACCATATCTGCCACACGGTGACCGCCCCGGCGGACCTATCTCCGTCGAAGGCGGCAGAGGCGGCGCGGCTCGCTACTGCCGCCGTGGAAGCTATTGGCGGTATCGGAAGCGTCGGAGTCGAAATGTTTTACATGCCCGATGGCCGTATTCTCATCAATGAACTCGCGCCGCGGGTTCACAACTCGGGCCACTATACGATCGAGGCCTGCTACTGTTCGCAGTTCGAGAATCATATCCGCGCCATTTTGGGCTGGCCGCTCGGCTCCACAAGCATGAGTGTGCCCGCTGCGGCGATGGTTAATTTGCTCGGCGCAGGCGATGGTCCCGGCTGGCCTTCTGGCCTGGTGGAGGCCTTAGCCGTGCCGGGAGTCTATGTCCACATCTATGGCAAAGACCGCAGCGCAAAAGGCCGGAAAATGGGACATGTGACTGCGCTCGGCGCTGATCCTCACGCGGCGCTGGCCACGGCCCTTCGTGCGGCCTCTCAGATTCGGTTCGGATGACGGGTGCGGAGCAGCGTCGCGGAGGAACTCGAATGGATCACATTAAACCGGTTGTCGGAATCATCATGGGTAGCGATTCGGACCTGCCCACCATGCAAAAGGCTGCAGAGGTCCTAGACGAATTCGGCGTTCCCTACGAAATGAAGATCGTCTCAGCGCACCGAACTCCGGATGACATGTCGAGATATGCCAAATCGGCGGCTCGACGCGGCCTGAAGGTCATCATCGCCGGAGCCGGCGGGGCGGCGCATCTGCCCGGGATGACAGCCAGCCACACCACCCTTCCGGTGATCGGCGTGCCGATTGAATCGAAAGCCCTCAAGGGACTCGATTCGCTACTATCAATCGCGCAGATGCCCGCCGGTGTGCCCGTCGCAACAGTGGCCATCGGGAACGGTCGGAATGCGGGTCTCCTAGCGGTGTCGATCCTCGCCGCGTTTGATGAGCCCCTTTCGAAGAAGCTTGCGGCTTTCAAGCGCAGGATGGCAGCCGAGTCTCGCGCGAAGAACCTGCGGCTCAGCGCTTCATCAGCCAGTTCCGAACGTAGTCCCTGACACCCTCTTCGAGGGATGTTATGGGCGCGGAATAACCGGCGCGGCGCAATTTCGAAATGTCCGCCTCAGTCCGATATTGATATTTACCGCGCAGCGATTCCGGCATGTCAATAAATTCAATCGCCGGTTCCCGGTCCATCGCGGCAAAGACGGCCCTCGCGAGGTCGAGCCACGTGCGCGCCACGCCGGTGCCGACGTTGAAAAGGCCGTTGACCCCGGGGTTTTCTGCAAACCACAGGCTGACAGCCACGGCATCGCGCACATAAATAAAATCGCGAACCTGCTCCCCATCCCTGTAGGCCGGATGGTAGGACCTAAAGAGGCGAACAACGCCGTCGTGCATGATCTGGCTGTAGGCTTTGCTGACGACGGATCTCATATCCCCTTTGTGCTCCTCGCGCGGACCATAGACGTTGAAAAACTTCAGCCCTACGATCCGGCGGAGCGCGCCACTCCGCAAGGCCCACAGATCAAACAGATGCTTGGAGTAGCCATACATGTTCAATGGACGAAGCGTTGGCGTCACCGCGTCGTCATCGGAGTAGCCGAGGGATCCGTCTCCGTAGGTTGCGCCGCTGGAGGCATAGATGAAACGGGCGCCGGTCTTCAGGCACCAGTCGCACAGTTCGCGGGTGAACCGGTAGTTGTTGTCGATGAGGTATGAGGCGTCCTTTTCCGTGGTCGAGCTGCAGGCGCCCATGTGAAAGACCGTCCGCACCGGCGGCAGGGCGCCGGCCAGAAGCGCGCGGCGGAACTCGGGCGCCTCGAGATAATCCTCGAAGAAAAGGCCGACGAGATTCTTCCATTTCTCATCGCGCCCCAGAAGATCAACCACAAGGATCTTGTCCTCCCCGCGCGCGTTCAGCGCGGCCACTATATTGCTGCCGATGAAGCCGGCGCCGCCGGTGACAATAACGCTTGCGCTCATATCCGATAGGCCCCGAGTATGCGTTTGATGACGTTGGACGTCGAGCGGCCCTTCAGCATGCGAGCGAGCACGACCCGGCCGCCCGCCTGCTCGACGATCTCGCGCCCGCTGACGTAGTGCGCCCAGTCCGCGCCCTTCACCAGTACGTCGGGAACCAGCTCGCCGATCAGGCGCTTCGGCTCATCTTCGCCAAAAATCACCACATAGTCGACACACTGTAGAGCGGCCAGCACGCGGGCGCGATCGCGCTGAGGGTTGATTGGCCGGAGCTCGCCCTTGTATCGCCTGACCGAGGCATCCGAATTCAATCCCACACACAGTGCATCGCCCTGGGACCGCGCGAATTCGAGGTAGGTGACGTGGCCGGCATGAAGGATGTCAAAGGTGCCGTTCGTGAAGACGAGGGTTTTGCCCTCCGCGCGGAGCCGGGCGCGCTCCCGCCTCATTTGGGCGCGCGTGAGGATTTTGCGACGGGTATCGATTGATTCGGCCACGCGTTCTCCCTGTTACATATGCGAGATGACAGCGTCACCGAACTCCGAGCACTTGATTTCCACGGCCCCCTCCATCAGCCGCGCAAAATCATATGTGACGCGCCGAGCGCCGATCGCCCCGTCCATCCCCTTGAGGATCCGGTCGGCGGCCTCCTTCCACCCCATGTAGCGCAACATCATCTCGCCGGAAAGGATCACGGAGCCCGGATTGACCCGGTCCTGGTTGGCATACTTTGGCGCCGTGCCATGCGTGGCCTCGAAGATCGCATGACCGCTTTCGTAATTGATGTTCCCGCCTGGCGCGATGCCGATGCCGCCCACCTGCGCGGCAAGCGCGTCGGAAAGGTAGTCGCCGTTGAGGTTCATGGTCGCAATCACATCGAAATCCGTCGCTCGCGTGAGCGTCTGCTGGAAACAGATGTCCGCGATAACATCCTTGACTACGATGCCGTTGGGCAACTTGCACCAAGGCCCGCCGTCAATCTCGACCGCGCCGAATTCGCGTTTCGCGAGCTCATATCCCCATTTCATGAACGCACCCTCGGTGTGCTTCATGATGTTACCCTTGTGCACGAGAGTCACGCTCTTGCGGCCATTCTCGATCGCGTAGCGTATTGCGGCGCGGATCAGTCGTTCCGAGCCTTCCCGCGAAACGGGCTTGATGCTGAATCCGGAAGACTCAGGGAAACGAATTTTCTCATACTCCTTCGGAAAGGACTGCCTCAAAAGCTCCCTGAATTTCCGGTTTTCCTCCGATCCCGCCTCGAACTCGATGCCCGTGTAGATGTCCTCAGTGTTTTCCCGAAAGATCACCATGTCGACATCCTGCGGCCGCTTGACCGGCGAAGGGACCCCGTTGAACCAGCGCACCGGCCGCAAGCAGACGTAGAGGTCCAAGAGTTTTCGCAAGGCGACATTGAGCGAACGGATCCCCCCGCCCACAGGCGTCGTCAACGGTCCTTTGATGCCGACAAGAAATTCCTTGAACGCGTCGACGGTCTCGTCGAGCAGCCACGTGTTGAAGCGCTGGAAGCACTTTTCACCGGCGAAAACCTCCATCCAGACGATTTTCCGAGATCCCCCATACGCCTTTTCGACAGCGGCATCGAGGACCCGGACCGCCGCGCGCCAGATATCGGGGCCGGTGCCATCTCCCTCGATGTAGGGAATGATCGGGCGGTCGGGAACGATCAACTTTCCATTCGGACCCATCGTGATTTTGCTGCCACCCGCCGGAATTTGAATGTGCGTGTATGCCATCAGGACCTCCAAAGATGACGAACGCCCCCCTTTTTTGCGAAATTTCCATCGTCTGTAAAAACTTTTCCGAAAAGTTCCATGCTCTGGAAAAATTCTTTTTTAGTTTTCCATGCTCTGTAAAAACACCAGCATGGATCTCTGGATTCCGCCAGAGCACGAGCGGCTCATCCTCCCTTTGCTGCGGCAGAATCTTGCGCGTCTGACTCTTCAAGAGCTTTCCAAAATTTTCCCGTTTGACCCGGCAACGGCGGCCCTCCGAGCAGCGCGGCATGGAGCCGCACTCGACGCCGCACGGCGATTCTCGAAAGCCCTCTCTAGCTGCGGGATTCGGCATTTTTTCCTGAAGGGACCGATTCTTCAGGAGCTCCTGTACAAAGATCGCGCCACTCGGCCGTATTCAGACCTCGATGTTTGGGTCGAGCGGACTCGTTTGCCGGATGCTCTGAATGTTGCCCGGGAATGCGGATGGGAGCCGCCCCCGCGAATGCCAATCCATCACTTTCATGCCGTATGTCGGCCAGTCGGTGCGCCTCTGCCCCTCGAACTGCACGTGCGGTGGGTGGATCAGGCGAATTTTTACCGGCTTCCGGACGATGCAGGAATTGAGCGACTTGTGGATGGTGAAGCAGGGCTTCCCCGCTTGTCGGCAACCGACCTGCTGCTTTATCTCTGCGTGCACGCGCAGAAGCATGGATTTCTGAATGAAACCGCCCTCGAAATGCGGTTGCCGGACGAATGGTTCCTATCGCCGGAAAGCGGGAACCGGCTCGTCTGGTGGCTGGATATTGCCCTGCTGCTAGAACAGGACGAAGAGGCGATTGATTGGATTCGTTGTCGGGAGCAGATCGCTGCTTGGAATCTTGCAAGGCCCGTCATAGTCGCCCTGCGACTGGTCGAACGTTTCTTGCCGGAGAGCCGGGCTGGCGCTGCATCAGATGCCCTCCGGCTGGAACTTGTCCCGTCCGGCGGGTCTAACCGTTGGCTTCGAAAAATGGCGATCCGAACACCTCGTTGGCTGCAACCCACATCCTCGGTATGGCGTCCGGCACGTTTGGTGGATTTGCCCGCTCTTTTCTTTCCATCAAAGGACGAGCTGGCGCGTTTCCTTGGAAAGGACGAGGTCTCCATGGCGGACCGGCTTGCACATCCCTGGAGGATGGCACGGCGCATTACGGGGCTTTGAGCGAAAGCAAGCGCGGTCGCCGCGACGCCCACGATCCTCGCGCGTTAATAGACCAATTCGACGCGAACGACCGCCGATGTTTCCGCCGGGCCTGCCGGATGCACGGCCGAATTGGAAGCCGCCACGATTTCAGGCGCCACCGCCAACCAGCTTGACGGCGGCGAGGTGGCGCGAGTGATTCGATACAAGCCCTCCGGCTGAGTGGTCCAGCTAATATGGAGCCAGTTGGTAACCACCTGAATCTGCGTGATGCGCAATTGAGAGGTCGAATCGCCGGGATGCGTGCCAGCGAGCCACTCGGCCGAATCCGGCATACCATCCCCATCCGCATCGCCGGACGCGGATGCATTCGTAAGGGATGCGAAATGGGCAAGCTCCCAGCCGTCGGGAAGGCCGTCGGCATCCGCATCAGTAAAAGAACGCGAGTACGCGATGGAGTAGCTTCCGGTGGTGAACTCCGCAAGGCTGCCGATGCGGAGATAGCATCGACGCGCCACGGTTGTGCTGATGACGGTGACTGTAACCGGAAGCCCGGCGGCGGTGTTGGTATAACTGAGAATGGCGACCCCTGACGGCGCCAGGAGGTCGACCTCGACATCCCAGATGCTGCCTGTCGACACGGTGATTGAATTTGTCGTGTACGGGAGGGCGGTCCAGCGAAACACATCTCGGTCGTGGCGCGGATTAATCGCCCGGACCACCGTGCCGGTATGGAGCGCTTCCGCCGCACCGGCCGTGTCTCCAACATCATCCGCAATTGCCAATCGCGCCAAGGCCGAAAAGACAGCAAACGCACCGCAGAGTACCCGCCGGCCAGAGCCGTTCTGTCCCCGAGCGCTGATCACGGTTTCACCACCTGGGCGGGATCGCCCAAGATATGGTAAAAAAGGTGTTCTTCCGAATCCGGCGAGAAAAGGGTGAGTTCAAGCATCCCGCGGTCGACCATGTCGCCCAGCCTCTTGCGGGGCGCTGCGTTTGTAAGATGTTTGAAGAAGCCATCAGCAAGCCGCTTGGCGGCCTCCTGGACGCTGAGAGCAGAGGGGCCGAAAAAGGCGGAGGCGCCGCGTTGTGGACGTCGCAAAAAGATCTCAGCCATGGAATCCAGGCGCGGGTTGGCGAAGTCGCCGTTGTCGCAGGTGAACACGCTAACGACTGGCCACACCGAGTTGTTGAGTTGCTGAACGTGCGTGGTGCTGAACGCGCCGGCGTTCCAGAGCGTCGGAGAGCCGTGGCCGAAATAGCTGACCGAGAAAACGGGACCTGTCCCGGGAACCGCGTTGATAGTGTTGGTGATCATCGCTCGTGTGACCGCCGAGTTGCTTCCCTCATACGCGCGCCAAACGGTTGGAACGCCCGCATGGAGGAGATTGGTGACGACGAAAGTGTCGCTTGCGGTTTGGAAATCTTCCGGAAAGGGCTTGTTGAGGTCAGCAACGGCGAGCGCCTGGAATCGCCAGGAACTACCTGTCGGAGAATTCTCGAAACCGATGATACGGGCCACGGCGGCAGTTACGTTCGCATGATTGGTCGCCGGAAGGCGCCCGATTTGAATATCGCGTAGCAGGTCCGCTCCATTCACGCAGGCGAACGCACCGTCCTGGGCGCAGCGGTCAAACGGGGCGGGCAACATCCAGACCGGCACCAGATCGATGGGGTTCGGAAGGCCAAGGTAATTCTTAGGGTCAAAAGACCCATCGCCAACCAGGAGCGCGTATTTCGGGGGAGCGGCCCAATGATGAAAGGCATACCCCAGAAATTGTTTGATCGCACGGGCGTCTTTGATGCCGTAGCTGAACTCGTTGTACACGCCATCTATCGGCACAAGCAAGGTCCGCAGCCCGTCGCGGGACCGATGCCTCGCAAGGGCGTAAGCTCCGGTGGCGAGCGAGGGGTGCGCGATGATCAGGTAGTTGGCGGTTCGATGGGTGTCGCCAAGATTTTGAAAATACACCGGTTGGGAGATGGCCACATCCTCTATAGCATGAGGAGCGGCCACCCAGTAGCGGTTGCTGCCGGACGCGGCGTCCGACCACACAACAGACCCCGTAACGCCCACTCCCGTCAGCAGGTAATTGGTAAGGATGACGGGTTCCGCGGGATTAGAGACATCCAGCAGCCAAGGCATATGATTGGTGTTCCAACCGATGATTCGATACGTATTGGAACCGGCGACACCAAAAAGGCCCAGAGCGCCGTCGAAGGGTCGATTGCTCGCCTCATATGTGAACGAAAACCAGTCAAGCCAGGCTTGGTGTGGGCCGGCATAAATCTGCTCGAAACGAAGCGTATTGACGCCGTCATTCAGTACATGTGCGGGAACGTATAGATTGGTGAGATATAGATTGGCCCCCGAATGCCGGGCTGTATGGACCCAAACGTCATTGATCGAAATCCGGGTGTCATTAGAGGTGGCCGTGCGGCCCCAGAACGCAAAAGTAACGAGCGCGGTTGACGCGAGGATCCGGGCGGGTGTTGACGCAGTGACGGTCGTGTAGGGCGTATTGGTAAGCAGATAGGCCATCCAATGGTCGAAGGAGGGATCTTGGGGACGATAGGACGGGACAAACAACCGGTTCTCGTCTGTAATCACGGTGCGCCAATGCGAGGTTCGTTCGGGCCAGCCATGTTGGGGGGCGACATTTCGGCTCAACATCCGCAGACCCGAACCGCCGACCGCCAGCCAATAAACATTGGTCGAAGTCCATTCGTTGATGTGGGGGCGCCCGAAAAAGACAGCATGATCATTCGTGGTCCATGGACCCGAACTTGATACAGCCAGAGCAATTTCCTGGGTGCGGCAGAACAGGCGCAGCTGTGAACCAATCGGGTTCGTGATTCCGGCGGCAGCGAGCGCGGAGTAGGAAATACGAAACAAACCTTCCCGCGAAACTTCAATTCGCCGGTCTGCCGACCAATCGGCTCCCGCCCGCCGGACCGCGAATTCCTGGGGCGATCCATTTGTCATGGGAGGCAAAAGGTTATCGCCCCGCGCGACCGACATCATTCCAAGGAACAGGAGCGTGGCGAATCCTGCAAGGAGACGACGAGCCCATGGGTCATGGCAAAGGTTCGAGAACCCACTCAACTGTATTCTTCGTGCAACAGCCATTCTCAATTCGGCGATTCCCACAACACTTCGTATTCGAGAAGACGATTCACGATTATGATACCCCTGACGGGATTGTACTGATGGGGATAAAATTCAATTCGAGCCCACCACTGGGTCCCTTGGGCCAGCAGACGAATAGACAGCGGCGAGACGGGCCAGAAGGAATCTGTACGATAAACGGATCCGACGAGCGAAATTTCGTTTTCAGCTAGCGCCGATGGTTCTTCTTCCGCGCTGCGAGGAATCCGAGGCGGGACGGGTTGCACTGGAGGAGCATTGGTTTCGCTAATTAGTCCTCTAATCAATTGCAATTTGGGTCGGCACAAGCCCGGAAGAGGAATCAGCCGGGCAAAAAACGGTAATCGGGGCCGACCAGGTTCGGCCGGATAGAATATCTGATCGGAGAGCCCATCAGGACTGTCCGCGGAGAGGCCCGATCGGTGCGTGGGCGCTTGAGCGATAATTTTCGTTATGTCGCCACATTTCGCGGGCCCCTCCGCAATGAGAATTTGACAAAACCCCAAAGCTGCCGACGAAACCCAGAATCCGATACACGCGAGAAATGCGCTACGGCGCACGGATCTCTGAAATTTCGCGTATTGCATCAACTTGAATCGCCAGGCAATCGGCTGAATGCTCCACGAAGTACGACAGGTAAATGCCCAATTGCCCGGGGATTTCAAGAGATGCGTAGTCGAACAGGACCAGTGGCGCCCAAGGATCTGAAATATCCAGCACAATGGTCCCGGACTTGTTGAAGCCCATCAGCAAATATCGCTGCCAATCGGCGGTCACCTCAAAAGGAAGAGTGCCGTCAGTTCTAACCACACCAGTCCAAAGGGCGCCGTCCGGTTGAGGCGCCGCGTAGGCCCATCCCATCCGTTTCGGATTTTCTTTCAACACGATTTCAGCGGTCGTTCGCTCCTCCGATGTTTCAGGAAGGAAGAACAGGATGGAATCCCCGGGTTGCAGTGTTTCTTCTGATGGGATAAGCAGTAGCGCGGCTTCATTCGTTCCCACTTTAATGGCAAGGCGGTTTGCATCAATTTGTCCAAGCCCGGACTTCGCCAGCGAATTCGCACTAATCCTGTAAAGGCCGGCTGACACGGCATCGACTTCGAATCGAGCGAGTACAGTCTCCGAATCTTCCTCTTCTTTCACCTCTTCCACAGCAAACGGACCGTGGTATTCGCTTCGGAAGCTCCAACTGACATCCTCAAGCCAGTAGAACAACTCCCCATCGCCTGCGCTGGAATCAAGCCATTCGTAGGAGGCTCCATCTCCGGTACCTTGT
>JANWZO010000017.1 GCA_025054615.1 Kiritimatiellia bacterium | reverse complement strand
TGCCCTGCTCGAGGCCATGCAGGAACGACAAGTCACAATCGGTCAGGATACGTTTCAACTCCCCAAACCTTTTCTAGTGATGGCCACGCAAAACCCGATTGAGCAGGAGGGGACATATCCACTCCCGGAAGCGCAGGTGGACCGGTTCATGATGAAGCTGGTGGTCACCTATCCCACTCGCGAAGAAGAGCGCCGAATCCTTGACCTCATGGCCCGGACGGACGCGCAGGTAAGCGTCCGACCTGTTGTAGATCCGCCGACATTGCTCCGCGCCCGATCCGTCGTAGATGACATTTATGTGGACGAGAAAATCAAGGATTACATCCTGAGCATCATCTTCGCCACACGGGACCCCGCCTCCTTCAAACTTGACCTCAAGCCGTATATCCGTTACGGCGCCTCGCCGCGGGCCACGCTGAATCTCACCATCGCGGCCCGGTCCCATGCGTTTCTCCATGGTCGTGGATATGTTATTCCGCAAGACGTCAAATCGCTCGCGCCGGATGTGTTGCGGCACCGGATTATCGTGTCCTATGAAGCCGAGGCTGAGCAATTGACGTCCGACGACATTATTCACCGCATTCTGTCCTCGCTGCCCGTGCCATAACGAGGGCGGGGATTGCCTCGCGCCGATGATTCCGCCGGACGTCATCCGAAAAATTCGCCAGTTGGAGATCCGGACGTCACGTCTCGTGTCCGACGTATTCGCAGGCCAGTACCACAGCGTTTTCAAGGGCCGCGGTATGGAATTTCACGAGGTCCGCGAATATGTCCCGGGCGACGATGTTCGCGCGATTGACTGGAATGTCACGGCGCGCCTCGGACACCCGTTCATCAAAAAATTCATAGAGGAGCGCGAACTGACGGTAATCCTGCTCGTCGACATCAGCGGATCGGTTCAATTCGGCAGCGGCGCCCAATTCAAAAAGGACCTGGCAGCAGAGCTCGCAGGAGTCCTCGCCTTCGCCGCGATCAAGAACAATGACCGAATCGGCCTCATCTTGTTCACCGACCAGGTGGAGCACTACCTTCCGCCCGCGAAGGGGCCCCGGCACGTTCTCCGAATAATCCGGGATGCCCTTTATTTCTCACCCCAACGGAAGGGCACCTCCATCGCCTCCGCGCTGCATTATCTCAACCGAGTCATCCCACGGCGTTGCGTTGCGTTTATCCTCAGCGATTTTGATGACGACGAGTTTTCACGACCGCTTGCCGCCGCCGCTCGTCGGCACGATGTCATTGCCATCCGCATCGAAGACCGTGCCGAATACGATTGGCTGAGCGCCGGCGTGATGGAATGGGTCGACCCCGAATCCGGCCGTCGCCAACTCATCGACACGAGCGATCGCCACGTTCGGGCAGCTCTTTCGCGGCGACGACAGACCCAGCGGTCAAACATTGAAAAGATGCTGCGGTCTTCTGGCGTGGATCTCATTGATTTGCAGGCAGGGCAGCCCTACGTGGGCGAACTTATCCGCTTTTTCAAAATGCGCGAAAGCCGTCTAGCCCCATGAGACGCCCATGGATGATTCCTTTGGCGGTTATTCCCGCGCTAACGCTCGGCGGTTGCCAGCGCCACGACCTGCCCTCTCCCACTGAAGATCAACCACTGGTCGTCCAACTGAGCGAGAAGGAGACGGTGATCGGACGCCCGGTATTCCTCCGGGCAGCGATCCTCGGAACCAACGTATCCTGGTCCACCCCTGGCAACCTACCCGCATTAGTGGTTCGATCATCCCGGTCCGTGAAGTCGGAAGTCGGATCGGCTTACGAATGGGAAATTTTGCCCCTGCGGACCGGATCCCATGTGGTCTGGACAGGCATCGTCGCAGTGACTGAAGCTGGCGGAAAGCGTGTTGAGCGTCCAGTGCCCTTCTTGAATCTGGTTGTTCGCCCAACTCTTTCGGAAACTCAACACGAGCCCGCCGACATCGAGGGACTTGAGAGATGGTCTGACCCGAGATGGAAACGGCTGGCCATCGGGATCGCGTTGGTTGCCGGAATTGCCCTGGCAACAGCGCTGATAGCCATCGCGCTGCGCCGGCCCCGTAAACCACCGCCCCCGGCGCGGAGGATTCCACCCCATGAAATTGCCCTTGCCGCCATTCGCTCGCTGCGCGCAAAAGGCATTCCAGAGGGCGAAGCCGTCGAAGACTTCTACGTTGATTTGTCCGCCATCGTTCGCCGGTATGTGGAGGAAGCTTTTGGGCTTCATGCGCCCGAGCAAACGACCGAAGAATTCATTCGGGCGGCAGCGGATTCGACCGCTCTCGCCCTCGAGCACCGGCAGTTGATCGCTGACTTTCTTGAACAGAGCGACCTGGTCAAATTCGCGCGACATCGGCCCGGCGCCCAGGAGATCGAATCGGCCCTCCTATCCGCCGAACGGCTGGTGACCGAAACGATGCCTCGAAGCGATCACCCTCAGGTGGCGCCCACTCAGCCATGATCTTCCGCTACCCCATTTTCTTTGCGTTGCTTTTGCTTCTGCCAGTCGTGCTCTACCTGCGCTACGGACTGCGGTCCCTGCGTGCGGCCATCCGCCACCCCGCTGTCGGCCGACTGACGGGCATCGGCGGCGGGCTGGGCGTCCACTTGCGTCCAATCTTGCCGATACTTTTTGGTGTGGCACTCACGCTGATCGTCCTCGCGCTCGCGCGCCCTCAACGAATGCTTGGTCAGGAACGTGTACTGACCGAGGGGATCGACATCGTGCTCGTCATCGACGTCTCACCTTCCATGGCGGCTCTCGACTATGAGGAGAACGGGCGTGAATTCAACCGTCTGGAGGCTGCCAAGCGCGTGGCCGAACGATTCATCCGATCAAGAAAAAATGACCGCATCGGCCTCGTCGCCTTTGGAGCGCTCCCGTACACGATTGCGCCGTTGACCCTGGATCATGGATGGCTTCTGGCCCAATTGGAGCGGCTGCGAGAGGGCGAACTCGGAAACGCAACGGCAATCGGCGACGGCATCGCGACAGGGCTTAATCGTTTGCGCGAAAGCCCTGCGAAGAGCCGCATCATCATCGCTCTTACCGACGGCGTAAACAACACGGGGACCATCGCGCCGCTAAACGCGGCGCTCGCCGCGAAGGCGCTGGGCATCAAGGTGTACACCATCGGGGCCGGGGCCGAGGGCATGTCTCGAATCCCCATTCAGGACCCCTTCGGCAACGTCCGCTACGTTTGGGAACGGTCGGATGTTGATGTGGCGACGCTACAACGCGTCGCTGAGATTACTGGGGCCTCTTTCTTTCGAGCCACTGATATGGAGGCGCTCAACCGCACGTTCGAGGAAATCGACCGCATGGAGAAAACAGAAATTGAGGTCGAACACTTCGTGAGGTGGGACGAACGCTTCCAGCCTTTTCTGGCCGCAGCGATCCTGTTGCTGATCGCGGAACAGGCGCTCGGTCTGTGGCGTCTCGAGCGGTTTCCATAATCGCCATGCGTTTCGGTGACCCATCGCAACTTCAGTGGTTGTGGGCGTTAGCGCTGACTGCTTCGCTGCTTTTGCTGCTGGCGAGACGGCGCCGAGCCCAACTCGGCAGGTTCCTTCCGCCGGCTGCGTTCGCGCGGCTCGCCCCCGGCGCGCGAATTGGCCGGCGCATCGTTCGATTGTGTCTGTGGCTACTCGCTGTGACCTCCCTTATCGTCGCGCTGGCCAGGCCCCAATGGGGACTTCGATGGGAGCAGGTTCGCACGCGGGGTCTGGACATCCTGGTGTTGCTCGATACCTCCCGGAGCATGCTCGCCGCGGACTTCAAGCCGTCGAGGCTCCAACAGGCCAAGTGGGGTCTTCGAGAGCTGGCGCAACGCCTGCAGGGTGATCGAATCGGGCTCGTTCCGTTTGCGGGCGCCGCTTTTCTGCTGTGCCCGCTGACCACCGATTATGCCGCTTTTCTCATGAGCGTGGAGGACGCAAACATCGGTTCGGTGCCGCGCGGCGGCACGGCGATCGCCGCCGCGCTTCGCGTCGCCGTAGAGACCTTCGACAAGGAATCGATCGCCGATCGGGTCATCCTGCTGGTCACTGACGGTGAAGACCACGAGGGCAATCTGGACCGATGGTTGCCGGCGCTCAAAGAGCGCAAGATTCGAATTTTCGCTATCGGCGTGGGAACCCCCGAGGGGGAGCCCCTGCCGGCTCCTGATGGCGCGCCAGGCTTTCAAAAAGATGCTGCCGGCAACATCATCCTTAGCGCGTTGCGCGAGGAGCCCCTCCAGATGCTGGCCCGTGAAACCGGCGGCACCTACATACGGGCTGCCCCAGGCGACCTCGGACTGGATAAACTCATTTCGGATCACCTTTCGAATTTGGTGCGAGCGGAGTCGGAGAGTCGACTCTCCAAAACCTATGAGGAACAGGCCGGCTGGTTCATTGCGTTCGGCCTCCTTTTGCTTGCTGCGGAAAGCGCGCTTCGAGAGCGCGGCGGGAGGGATGAGGGATGAGGTCGGTCCCGATTTCGCTTCATCTCCTCATCGTGATGTCGGCGCCCGCCCTCGCGGATCCTCGCGCGATTCTGCAACAGGGGATACAGGCGTTCGAGCGGGGGGATTTTGCGGAGGCGGCCGCCCAATTCGAGCAGGCCGCTGCGCAGGCGCGAGGATCCGATCTGGACCCCTCCGTGCCCTGGTTCAACCAGGGCGTGGCTCTCTACCGGAAGGGATTGCTCGATGCGGCCGTTGAAGCCTTTCTTCGGGCCCGCAACACCACGGACCTGGATCGGCAAGCCCGCGCGCTGTATAACGCAGGAACCACCCGCCTCCGGCAATTCGATGCTGCGGTGGAACGGCGTGATGGCGCCAAGCTGGAGACTTATCTGGCCGAAGCCATCCACTATCTTGAACGCTCCCTTGTCATCCGACCGGATCAGGAACACGTCAGGCGGCAGCTTGAGGTGGCCCTGGAGCGCCGCGAACGCCTGCTGGCTTCGGTTCAACAATTGGACAGGGTTCTAGCCGAAGTAAGCCGATTGCTGGAGGCATTTGAGTTCGAAAAGGCGCATCGCATCTTGATGGATTCCAGAGAAGAGGTGGGTCTTGCACTTCTTCTCCCGAATGAGAAAACCAAGGCGTTTGAGCAAATGATGGAGCGAACCGGTCAAATTGTTGCGATCCTCAACGCCGGCCAAACCGGCAATGTGGCTCCATGATGTTCAGCCAGACCAGAAGAATCGCCGTCACTGCCCTGCTGCTCGCCTTGGGCGCCCCTGCCCAGCAGCCCTCGGACGCAGATGCCGATTACTTTTTCAACCGAGGAGCGGAGCGATACAGCCGGGACGATGTTGAATCAGCTCGACGCTGGGTCAATGAAGGGTTGGCGCAGTACCCATCCGAACCGAAGTTAATTCTGTTGAAGCAATTGCTCGAAAAGCCGCCGCAGCCGCAGGCGTCCTCGACACCTCAGCCCGACCAGAGCGACCAGAACAAGTCTGAGACCTCGTCTCAGGAACAGGAAGAATCAAAGACGCATGGGTCTGCGAATGGTGAAGAGCATGATCGATCCGCACCGCCCGATTCAACCAGCGAGACCCTTGCGTCGATGTCTAAGGAAGACGCCGAACAACTGCTCGACGCGCTGAGCAACCGGGAACTTGCGGAGCGGGCGCGGATGGGTGCGGACCGGATACGTCGCCAAATGGGCAGGCTCCCTCCGGTTGAAAAAGATTGGTGAGGATCTGGCCATGCGCGGAATCTTTTGCAGCCTTTTATGCGCCTTCGCGATCGCAGGCCTTCCCGCGCGCGCGGGCGCATTTGAGGTGGAACTTGAGGTCTCGCCAAGCGTGCTGCGGGTCGGTGAATCGGCTATGTGCCGGTTTGTCATCCGAGGCGCGCAAGGCGCCCCCCCGCCACAACTGCCATCCTTGGACGGACTGTCCATGGAGCCGGCCGGCACGGAGCAAAACATTTCCATCGTCAACGGCCAACAATCCCTCTCGATCGCGTATCGTTACCATCTGATCCCTCAGAAAGCGGGGGATTATCAAATCGGTCCCTTTGAATACAGCTTCCAAGGGCGGAACCAACAGGTCGCCCCGGTGCGGATCAAGGTTCTGCCTGCCGAGTCTCCTGGAGGCCAGAACCCCGCATCCTCCCTCGATGAATGGATGTTCGCCACACTCGAGGTGGATCGGGAAAAGGTGTACGTCCAACAAGTCTTTGATCTCACGCTGTCGGTGTTTACGCTGCCGGGCATCAACCTGGACCGGTACCTTTCGCTGCTCAATTTTGATCCACCCGGCCTATCGATCGGCGGTTTTGAGGAAATTGCAGGGGACCGGACAGTTGTCGATGGGCGCGTTTATGACGTCCGACGTTTTCGAGCGCGGGTCACTGCACTGGCGCCCGGCGTGATCGAATTACAGCCCAAGGTCCGGGTTAACGTGTTCGTCCGACGCGAACGCCCGCGTCTGCAGGATCCGTTTTTTGGCGACAGCTTCTTCGACGTCTTCTCTCCTCGGGTGGATGTTCGCGCCCATACATTACCCACAAGGCCCCTCCGGCTGCAGATCCACGAGCTTCCGACGGAAGGTCGTCCCTCGAACTTTTCCGGGGCCGTGGGACAGTATTCATTTGACGTGACGGTTTCGCCAACCCGCGTCCGGGTGGGTGAACCCATCACGATTCGCTATCGAATTCAGGGATCGGGCAATATGGATGGCATACGAGCCCCGGCGCTCCAGGCCGATCACGACTTCCGCGCTTTCGATGCACAACTGACGGAGCAGAACCGCAACGAGGGCGTACTCGTTTTCGAGCAGGCGGTAATTCCGCGTCGGCCAGGTCTTCCAGAAATACCCGCTTTGTCATTCAGTTTCTTCAACCCGCTCTCAGAACGATACGAGACGCTTGTGCGCGGGCCGATTCCGATCGCGGTGGAGAGCGATCCGGCCACTCCCGCCCTTGCGATGCGCCCTCGCTCTGATCAGACCGACTGGGAGACGATTCGTGGCACGGATCTGGTGTATCTGAAACCGGCCCCAAAAATCTGGCGTCCACGGTCCAACAATTCCGGCGTCCCGCCTTTCCTCCACGTGCTTCCTGCGATTGGTCTGCTGGCCGGTGCGCTTTTCGCGCGCCGACGAGAGAGGTTGGAGCGCGATCCGCTTGCATCCGCGCGGAGACGCGCGCCGCGACGGGCCCGCGCAGGTCTGGACCGGGCGAGAAAATCGTTGGATGACCCGCGGTCGGCCGCCGCCTCGCTTTCCCGGGCCTTGGCAGATTATTTCGGGCCGCTACTGGGGATCGAACCGGGCCAAATTTCGGCCATCTCCGTGTGCAGCCGCTTGCGCGCGGGCGGGATGCCCGATGCTTTGTGCAAGGAGCTTGAGGCGCTGTTCTCGTTGTGCGAGCGCCTGCAGTTTGCCGGACCGGCTGCGGCGGCCGGCGACTCGGATCGCGAAGCCCTTGCCCGCGCGATCGAGCGCGCTCCCGACCTCTTGCGCGCCAGCAGGAGGTATGCGCGATGAAAGGCCTTGCGTGGCTCTTGGCGGCGCTCTGGTGGCTGTCTGTTGTCGCCCCGCCGGCACAGGCCGGCGATGAATCACCGGAATCACGTTTTGACGCAGCCAAACAGGCCTATGACAACGGAAACTACTCCGAAGCTGGACGCATCTTTGGCGAGCTTATCCGCGAGTTTCCTTCCGAGCCGGCGCTGCACTTCAACCTCGGGAATGCCCTGGCCAGGCAGGGACGTGTGGGAGAGGCGATGGCCGCTTATCTCCGCGCCCTCCTGTTGGCGCCCCGCGATCCGGATGCGCAGGCCAATGTGCGATTTCTTCGCGAATCCCGCGGCTTGCCCTCCCCCGCGGACCCCTCGATGCTCGAGTATGCGTTTTCCCGCCTTTCGCGCGACGAGTGGGAATCCGCGGCCACCGCTTCATGGTGGGCGGGATCCGCCCTGTTCATACTCTCTCTGCTGATGCGCGGCGCTCCGCGCCTTCTTCGCTCCATCGGATGGTTGCTTTTGGCGGTGGCATTGGTAGCCGTATGCGGGGTCGGATATTGGATCTGGTATGAGCGGCAGCCCTGGGCAGTTGTTACCGCGACGGGCCAGCAGGTCCTCTTCGCGCCGCTTCCCGACGCGACCCCTCACTTTGACGTTCCCGAGGGATTTACCTTGCGGGTAACCGCAACCGAAGGCGAGTGGCTTCGCGTGCAGGATGGTTCGCGGTCGGGTTGGCTTCCCCAAAAAGCAGTCCAAATTGTCCGATTGGAATAATTGAAGCTCAAGATATATTCATTCGCCGTATGCGCGCGCCTCACTCATCGAGGGGATTGTGGATCACCGGCCTGCTGATTATGGCGGCCGGGGCCCTTGCGATTTATTTCGTCCACGAATACGGAAACATCCTGTATCAAAAGACCTGGATCCGCCACATCCTGATGGTCACAGTGATTTTTTCAGGACTCTTTTTTATCTCCGCGAGCGCCAGGTGGTGGCTGCACCGCTGACGGACGCCTACACCCGATCAAGCTGCTCCCGATGATTCGGCGAGCCGTGTTCTCGGATCGAGCAGATCACGGAGACGGTCGCCAAGGATATTGAAGGACAGCACCAGCAAAAAAATCGCGGCGGTCACGAAGGTCATTTCCCACCACACGCCCTGCCATAGCCGTGCGCGGGCGTCGTTCAGCATGATGCCCCACGAAGGCTCACCCTGGACGCCGAGACCCAGGAAACTCATAAACACCTCGGTTCCTACTGAAGCGGGAAAACGGAGTGTAAACGTCACCAGCACGATATGAAAGACGTTGGGGAAAATGTGCCGAAACAAGATTCGCGGCGCGGAATAGCCCAGCACGCGCGCAGCCTGCACGTAGGCCCGTTCCCGGTGCGACATCGTTTCCGCGCGAATGAGCCGGCAGATCCCCACCCAGGTGGTTAACCCGATTCCTAGAAACACACCGAGCAACCCCTTCCCTACGACCAACGAGACAGCCAGGATAAACAACAGGCCGGGGATCGCTGCAAACGTTGAATACAACCAGACAATCGCGTCATCCACCCTGCCACCAAAATATCCGGCCAGCAATCCAAGCAGCACCCCAATCGGGATGGCAATGCACGAGGTGATGATCCCGACATAAAACGCGATTCGCGCGCCTTGTACCAAACGCTGGAAGACATCGCGTCCGAGCCCGTCGGTTCCCATCCAGTGCTCCACCGACGGGGGCTGGTGGCGGCGATCCAGGTCTTGAAGCTGATACGGAGGCGTTTGATCCCAAATCCGATGCAGGCGATACACAACCTCGCCGTAAACCGCCATGGCCGCAAACGCCGCAACGATGCAGAGAGCGAACCGCTCCGGCCAGCCGGCCTTCCACAGGTGTCGAAGCCACGTCATGAGAGTTTGACGCGGGGGTCCGCCGCCGCGCACAACACATCGGCAATCAAATTGGCAACGAGGTACAACGCCGATCCGATCACGACCACCGCGCGCACCACATCCACATCGCTCTCATTGATCGCATTGACGCTGAGATAACCGAGCCCCGGAATCCCAAAAAAAGATTCGAGCAACAAGCTGCCGGTGTAGAGAAACGGCAGCGAGAGCACCACCTGCGTGATGATCGGCGCCGCAGCGTTGCGGAGTACGTGCACGAAGAGAACACGCGCGCGGCTCAACCCCTTGGCATAAGCTGTCCGCACATAATCCTTGTTCAATTCCTCCAGCAAAATTGTCCGATAAAAACGGACACCGGCCCCAAGCCCGCTTACTACGCCGACCAAAATGGGCAACAACAAATAGGCAAACGATTCAAATCCCCACACGGGAAACCATCCGAGACGAAATGCCAGCACATATTGTCCGGCAACGATCCACACCAAATAGTTGACGCTCATCAGGGCCACGGATCCGATGACGAGAATCCGGTCCGGAAGACGGCCCCGATAGACAGCGCTATACAGACCGAGCGAAATCGCCAATGCCGTCTCCAACATCAGAATTGGAAGGGCCAGGGAGATCGTGGGGCCGATTCCATCCAGAAGGAGGTCTCGGACCGGCTGGTTCGCGCTGCTGGACACGCCAAAATCGAGGCGAGCCAACTGCTTGAGAAAGAAAAACAACTGCGAATCCCATGGCGCGTCCACAACCCTCCGCAGGGCGACCGATCCGAGTTCGAGCTCACGGTCGTTCCTCCACCTTGTGAGAGCGTCAGCGGCCGCGTCACCTCTCGCCACCGGCACTCGCTCGACGCGCCAGCGTTTTTCTCCCGGGTTCCGCCATCGGATCCGCCACTCGTGGGCCCGATCCCGCGGGGGCTCGAACGCAAACGGCGGTTTCAACGGCACTCCCGCTGGGACACGAAGAACTTCGCCGTGCCAGACCGCACCCTCGCCTGCCGCCCAACCGCCCGGCCCAAGGTCAAAATCGACATCCGGCAATGCACGAGTTTTGACATAACGCCCCCAGATGAGCGGCTTGTTGAATCCGCGAATTTCGTCGAATTCCTCAAGCGCGGCCGGTGAGGCCTTATCCCCCAACTTCATACGGGCCGGACTGCCCCCTACCCAGTTGAACAGCAGGAACGTCACGAGGATCACGCCGAACATCGTCGGGATCATTTGCAGCAGGCGCCTTGCGATGTACCGCAGCATGGCCGGGATGTCCCTCAACGGTTGCGAGCGCGCGGGAGGCTCTGAACCGCGGCCGCGATTTGAGCCGATACCCTCGCATTGTTCTCCAGCAAGGCCCGGTTCGCCCTCTCACTTCGCTGGCCGGTCAACTCGGATACGCGGGCGAGCAGAAATGGGGTGATCGCCTTGCCCCGGATGCCCATCTTTTCCGCATCCGCTACGGCTTGCGCAACCGAGTCGGCGATCTCCTCGGCCGGAATGTCAAATTCCTTAGGAACCGGCACGCACACCAAAAGGGACTCGCTCAATCCGAGACTGTCCCGCGCGACCGCCAGATCCGCGACCTCCTGCGGCGTATCCACCCGCACATCAACTGGCAACCCCGACCGTCGCGAGTAAAAGGCGGGGAATTCATCGCATCCATATCCGACAACCGGCACGCCCCGCGTTTCGAGCGCCTCGATTGTCAGAGGCAGATCGAGGATCGCCTTCGCCCCCGAGCAGACCACGATCAGCGGCGTGCGGGCGAGCGCGTCCAGATCGGCGCTCACATCAAACGGCTGACCGCGATGCACGCCACCGATGCCCCCCGTCACCATGATCCGAATGCCGGCAAGATGGGCAAGCCAGGCGGTTGCCGCCACGGTCGTCCCTCCATCTTCCTTTCTCGCGGCGGCAATCGGCAGTTCCCGAACGCTGCACTTTCTTGCCGATCTGCCGCGTGCGAGCCGTTCCAGGTCCTCCGCCTCGACGCCGATCCGGATCTGCCCCCCGACCACGGCGATGAGCGCGGGCTCGGCCCCTTCGGAGCGGATCGCGGCCTCCATCCTCTGGACCGTTTCGAGGTTCGCCGGAAATGGAAGCCCGTGCGTGAGAAGGGCGCTTTCCAAGGCCACGATCGGCCGACCTTCCAGCCTCGCCCCCGAGGTCTCGCGGCTGAACATCAAATCCATAAGGCAGCATTCTTGCGTTGTCTCGGCCCGCGTCAAACCAGCATCTCAACGAAGCCAGATCCAGCCCTGACCCTGAATGGGGGCTGGTCCCCCGTCGAGCGCTTTCGGGATTGAAGACGCGGGTCTCTTGGTCCAGCATATTCCTTTTGAATTTCGAATTGGACGTTATTCATGCGCATCCTGATTGTAGGTGCCGGCAACGCCGGACGCTATTTGGCCGCTAAACTTAGCGAGGAACGCCACGATATTGTCGTTGTCGACCGGGACGAGTCGGCGCTGACTGAGCTGTCGTCACAACTGGACATCCAGGCGGTCGCGGGCGAGGGTTCGAGCCCCAGAGTCCTGGACCGGGCAGGTTTGTCCCAAACCGACTTGCTAGTGGCGGTGACCGACCGGGACGAAGTCAACATCCTCGCCTGCCTGTTCGCGAACGCAGCGGGGGTCCGGCACAAGGTCGCGCGGGTTTCCAATCCCGATCTGACCCATACGCGGGCCAAATTTGACCTCAGGCGTATGGGGATCGACCTGGTGATCAGTCAAAAGGAGGAGTGCGCCGACGAAATTTTCACTATCCTTCGCATGCCGGGAACGCTCGAGGCGGTCGACTTG
Source organism: Kiritimatiellia bacterium (assembly GCA_025054615.1). NCBI lineage: Bacteria > Pseudomonadati > Kiritimatiellota > Kiritimatiellia > Kiritimatiellia bacterium. The sequence continues at coordinate 34,226 of JANWZO010000017.1, read as the reverse complement.
TTTGAAAACCGGGTCTTGGCAGTCGGCTTCAAAATCCACATGGACAGCCCGCTGATCCTTCAGACCTTGAAGAATTTTCCGCGGCCCGACCTGCTCCAACGTATCCGAATGATGGCTCTGATGCGCGCGAATGAACTGATGATTCCCCGAGGGGACACCCAGTTGATGATCGGCGATGAACTTTATCTGTGCGGCACCCCGGACGATGTGAACGCGTTCCTCGAGTGGGCCCACCCGGAACACAAACGCTTCGAGAAGGTGGTCATTGCCGGTGGAGGAGATCTTGGCCTGCAAATTGCTCTTCGGTTGGAAAAGGCCGACATGCCCGTTGTGTTGATCGAGCGAGACGCTGAACGCGCACAATTTTGCTCACAGGCCCTAGACAAGGCGCTCGTCATCAAAGGCAATGCTCTGGAGCAGGAAACGCTCGAAAACGCCGGCGTGGTTCGAGGTTCGGCATTTGTGGCCGCCACAGGTTCCGATGAGAACAACATCATCATTTGTCTTCTGGCCGAAAAGGCTGGCGCGGCATTCACCCTGGCGCAAGTGACCCGTCCGGAATACGTCCCGATCATCGGAAGCCTGAGCCTCCTGGACCGCGCGGTCAGCGCCCACATGTCGATGATCAACTCGATCCTTCACTTTGTGCGCGGGAAAAACGTGAAAGCGGCCGCCATGCTGCACAATCTCCCGGGCGAGCTCCTCGACGTAGTGATCGCGCCCGGACATCGTTGGGCCGACAAGCCCATCCGCGCGCTAAAAGTACCGGAGGATATCGTCATTGCGACGGTTCTGCGCGGGGAGAATGTACTGCCCCCCACCGGCGACCTTGTGTTGCGCATCCAGGATCGGCTGGTGCTGTTTGCCCTCCCGAGCGGGGTCGAGCGCGTGGAGGATTTGTTTCGGGGCTGATCATTCGTGAACTTCCGCGCGGTCTTCCACCTGATTTCGTTCCTGCCCCTTGTCATGGGCGCGGCGATGCTCGTTTGCCTTGGCGTGGGAGCCGCGCTCGGCGATTCCCCGAATGCCCAGCTCGCCTTTGCCCTGGCCGCCGGCTTCTCTCTGGCCAGCGGCGCCGCATTATGGGCATTCACTCGGGGACCGGTGGACCTGAATCGCCGTGACGGCGTGGGCGTGGTGGCATTCGGCTGGCTGACAAGCACGTTGCTGGGGGCAATTCCGTTTGTGCTGTCGGGTGCAACCCCTTCGTTGGCGGATGCGTGGTTTGAATCGGTCTCCGGATTCACCACGACGGGCGCCTCCGTGATGAGCGACCTTGAGTCAGCGCCACGCTCGATTCTACTCTGGCGGGCGGTCACCCAGTTTCTCGGGGGGATGGGGATTCTCGTCCTCTGCGTTGCGATCCTCCCTCTGCTCGGTTCCGGCGGCATGCAAATCTACAAGGCAGAGGCCGCGGGCCCCGCCAAAGACCGTCTCACGCCGAGAATCGCGGTAACGGCCAAGCTCCTTTGGGGCGTCTACATCGGGTTGACGGTCGTCACGATTGCTCTGCTTCGATGGGCCGGGATGGGGTGGTTTGACGCCGTTTGTCATGCCTTTGCAACGACGGCGACCGGCGGATTTTCCACGCGGTCCGCCAGCGTTTCCGCATTTGGGAATCCAGCGATCGAATGGATCATCCTCGTCGTCATGTTCCTCAGCGGCATCAATTTCGCCCTCCACTGGCGCCTGCTGCGCGGTGAGTGGTCCGCTTGGGCGCGGGACCGGGAATGGCGACTCTACATCCTCATCCTCGCAGCGGCGGCGGCCGTGATCCTCGCCAACGCTGGCTTCCGAAACTACGGCGGCGAAATGTCCCCCGGCTTGCGGGAAATCCTTTTCACCGTCGTTTCCATCATGACCACGACAGGTTTCACGACGCACGACTACACCCTCTGGCCGGCGCTTTCGCAATATCTGCTCTTTGGCCTGATGCTGATCGGCGGCTGCGCGGGATCGACCGCCGGCGGCATCAAGGTGGTGCGGGTTCTGGTCCTGGCCAAACAGGTTTCTCGCGAGATCAAGCTCTTCATCCAGCCCCAGGCGATTTTCAACATAAAGATCGGCCGCCAAATCATTGATCCCGAAATCGTGTCCATGATTTCGGCGTTTTTCTTGATTTACACGCTCATCTGGGCGACGGCTTCCGCGATGCTTGCGGCCTTCACCCCCGATCTCAAGACCGCCGTTTCCGCGGCCGTAAGCTGCCTTGGCAACGTGGGTCCGGGACTGGGCAGCGTGGGCCCCGCAGGAAATTACGCCTTCTTCCCGGACGCCGCGAAGGCGCTGCTGTCGGTTTGCATGCTCCTCGGGCGTCTGGAGTTATACACGCTGCTCGTGATTCTGATCCCTCGATTCTGGCGACGTTAGATCACTGTGGGACGCCATGAAGAGGCGTTTCCCTCTGAATCTGGGCGCAGAAGCGCCGTGCTGCCCATAAATGGAAAAGGTAGCGGTTTCATCATTCCCAAGTTATCCCTGCGTCGGCTCTGACCCGTTCATCGGCGCCCTGTTTCCATGAGCGAAGGTCGTCGGCCGTATCGGGTAGGCGGTCCGGCCCAAATGATCGGATCGCCACTCCGGAACCCAAGATTCGCTCCGTCGAGCCGTGGGACGGCGTAACGGCGTTGTCATAGTCCCCGTCGAGCGCAATCTGGTAAGGAGTCCCCCACGGATCGAGGAACGAGCCGTCTTCGTCAAGACCCGACGCTCCGGGCCGATACGAATCGGCATCAAAAAAAACGATCCGTTGCGGATTCAATGCGTCCTCGGGGTCACCTGGGGCCATTTTGGCCCGAAGGACCCTGACGATTTCCGAATTCGAACGCAGTCCTCCAAAGTGCGCATCGCCAGGCGATACACTCGGCGGGACGGGCCACGCTCCGTATTCCCGAAAATATCGGACCAAGGCCCTTTCCAGCGTGGCGATATCATGTCGGACCATCGCCAACTGACGGCGAGCGTGAATGGTTCGGCAACCGGGCCAGGCGATGGCTAGCGCAAGCAGGCCGATTGCTGCCGCAATGGCCAGCTCGCCACGGCTCCAACGCGAGGGATGGCTTTTCGTAATTGGCAGCACGGGCGGGCCGCTGGCACGGCTTTCCGAGCCTCAGCTCAACTTACCAATGATCGAGATGAGCGGCAGGAACAGGGCGATGACGATGGTTCCGACCACAAGCGCGAGGAAGACGATCAGCAGCGGCTCAATGACGGACGTTAGACCGGCGACTGCGTTGTCCACCTCGTCGTCGTAGTTGTCGGCGATCTTCATCAGCATTTCCGGTAATTCGCCGGTTTCCTCGCCGACCTGCACCATGCTGATGACCATCGGCGGAAAGACCTTGGTTGCCTCGATCGGCGGAGCCATGTTTTCGCCCTCTTTGACCGCGTCGTGCACCATAGAGACCGCACGGGCCAGGACCTCGTTCCCAGCAGTATCGCGCACAATGTTGAGGGCCTGCAACACGGGAACGCCGGAGGACATCAAAGTGCCAAGCGTTCGCGTAAACCGTCCGATCGCCGTCTTTCGAATGAGCGGGCCGAATATGGGCAGGTTGAACTTCAATTTGTCGATCATGTACGCCCCGGCGCTGGTCTTCGCGAGCAGCTTCACCAGGCTGACGATCAGAAAAATCGCAAGGATCACTAGCAACAGCCCCGGAACACGCGCGAATCCGAGATCCACCGTGCCTGCCACGGCACCGCTGACGCCCATCACAAATTCAGTCAATCCGGGAAGCGCCTGCCCTTCCAGTAGTTCGGAGAAGATCTCCTTGAACTTCGGAATAATAAACACCATCAGAAAGGTCAAAATCCCGACCGCCATGACCATGACGACGATGGGGTAAACCATGGCGCTCGCGACCTTGTTTTTAATCTTCTGGGCTTTTTCCATGAACTCGGCCAACCGAAGCAGGACCTTGTCCAATACGCCGCCCACCTCGCCTGCCTTGGCCATATTCACGTAGAGTTTGTTGAAAATCCGAGGATGCTGAGCGAGCGCTTCGGCAAACGTGCTGCCGGACTGAATCGCCTCCGCCATCTCGATGAGAGCGCGTTTCAACATGGGATTGCGCTCCTGCTTGGCCAGAACCTCCAGGCTGCGGACGAGCGGCAAACCAGCATCGACGAGCGTTGCGAGCTGGCGGGTAAACACCATCAATTCTTTCGGTTTGACCTTCTGCAGGAAGGACGGCGCCTGGAGCTTGATCTCCATATTGAGCGCCGACCCTCTTGTTTTCGCCCCCGGTTTCGTGGGGGCCGTCTTGCGAGCTTTTGCCGTCGCCTCTGTGATTGTAGTTGGGAAAAGCCCGCGCTCTCGGATACGGGCGATCGCCATGGTCTGGTTATCGGCCTCGATCTCGCCCTGGCTCTCCCGACCGCGGGCGTCAAGCGCTATGTAGTTGAATTTGGGCATGAACGCTCGTCAAAGGTTCGATAAAATCGTTTGTACAAAAAATTACAAAGGCAGGGCAACACCGGATTCAAAGCCGCATCAGCTACGTGTATTTCAGCACCTCTTCTACAGTGGTGTAACCGTCCAGAATGCATCGGATGCCGTCCTGCCGCAGGGTCCGCATGCCCAGTTCCATGGCTTTGTCCCGGATAACGATCGTGGGCTTCCTTTCGTTGATCAAATCGCGGATCGGATCCGTCACCCGCAGGTACTCATAAATGCCGCGGCGACCCCGATAACCGGTCTGGTTACATTTTACGCAACCGGCACCGTGATAGAACGGCCGGTCCTCAACCTGGTCCGGCCGCAGACCCAGCAACTCAAGCACGTCCTTGTCCGGCTGGTAAGGGGTCTTGCAATCCTGGCAGATCGTCCTCACCAGACGTTGGGCTAGAACGCCTTCGAGCGTCGATGAAATCAAAAACGGTTCGACGCCCATGTCGATCAACCGGGTGACCGCGCCGGGCGCGTCATTGGTGTGAAGCGTCGAAAATACAAGGTGACCCGTCAGGGAGGCCTGAATTGCGATCTCGGCGGTTTCCTTGTCGCGGATCTCGCCAACCATGATGATGTCGGGGTCCTGACGCAGGAATGCGCGAAGGACGCGGGCAAACGTCAGACCGATCGCCTCGTTGATCGGGATCTGGATGATGCCCTCGATGTCGTATTCCACCGGCTCCTCCGCCGTCAGGAGCTTGCTGTCGATCGTGTTCAGTTTGCGGAGGGCGGCATACAGCGTCGTGGTCTTCCCCGAACCTGTCGGACCGGTGACAATCACGATTCCGTTGGGTTTCTCGATGTCCGCCGTGAACGCGTTGAACACATCCTCCGGCATGCCGAGGTTTTGCAGCTCCAGTTGAACCGAGCTTCGGTCGAGGACGCGCAGCACCACACTTTCGCCGAACTGCGTCGGTAGGGTTGACACGCGAAAATCGATCGTACGGCCGGCGACGGGTAGCTGAATGCGCCCATCCTGCGGCAGGCGGCGCTCCGCGATGTTCAGCCCGGAAATGACCTTCAGGCGCGAGATCACGGGCAGCGCAAGGTGTTTGGGGGGCGGCGCCATTTCGTAAAGGGCCCCATCGACCCGGTAGCGGATTCGGAATTCGTTTTCAAACGGCTCAAAATGGATGTCGGACGCACGATCCTTGACCGCCTGGAACAGGACCAGATTGACGAAACGCACAACCGGCGCCTGGTTTGCCATCTCCTGGATTTCGGCAATCTCATCCCCGCCCTTGACCTGAATGGATTGTTCCCCGACGTGCTCCAGCTCGCTTTCGAGCGCTGATAGCATCTCATTGATGGATTCGCCGGCATCGCCGTAGTGCTGGTTCAGAAACGCGCGGATGTCTGTCTCCGAGGCCACGACGAACGAAACATCCCGTGTGAGGACGAAATTCAGCTCATCCACGACCTCGGGGTTGATCAAATCAAAGGTCGCCAGCGTCACCGAATGAGCATCCGCTTCTACGGGCACAACGCTGTACATTCGGGCGATACTCGAGGGAATTGCCTTCAGCACATACGGGCTGATTTCGGTTCTGCTCAGGTCCACGACACGCGTACCCAAGTGCGTGGCGATCGCCTGCAACAGGACCGGCTCCTCCACGACCTGCATATCAAGCAGCACCTGCCGGACCGGTTTGCCCGTGCGTTCGTGCTCGTCGAAGACCTCCTGGGCCTGTTCCCGTGTCACCAGCCCGTCGTCCACGAGCTGCTGCAGAAGAGGATCTCGAAATTCCACGTCTGACATGGCGGCTCCTATCGGCGGCCTTTCGGCTGGATTTTCTGCATGACCGATTCGATGTCTTGCGCGCTGGTCACCACTTCCTCGTAGTCGATGATTCCCTGCTCGTAGAGGCTGACAAGGTGATCGTCCAGAGTCATCATGCCATACTTGGCGCCGGTCTGGATGTCGGACGTGATGCGATAGGTCTTGTTGTCGCGGATCAGCGCCCGGATGGCGGGCGTGGCCACCATGATTTCGAACGCGGCCACGCGGCCCGGCCGGTCCTTGCGAATGAGCAGCAACTGCGAGATCACGGCCTCGAGACTTGCCGCCAGTTGCGTGCGCACCTGGTTTTGCTGCTCCATGGGGAAAGCGTCCACGATGCGGTCCACCGTGCGAGCGGCGCCCGTCGTATGAAGCGTGGCGAAAACGAGATGCCCCGTTTCCGCAGCCGTGATGGCCGCCTGAATCGTTTCGAGATCCCGCATTTCGCCGACGAGAATCACATCGGGGTCCTGCCTCAACGCCCGCTTCAACGCCTCGCCAAAGCTCGGCACGTCCACGCCGACCTCGCGCTGCGTGATCACACTCCGCTTGTGCGGGTGGTAATACTCGATGGGGTCCTCGATTGTAATGATGTGAACGTCCCGAGTTTCGTTGATGACGTTCAGCATGCTGGCGAGCGTGGTGGTTTTTCCAGATCCCGTGGGACCGGTGACGAGGATCAGACCGCGCGGCTTGTAGAGAAGATCCCGGATGCCCGGGGGCAGGCCGATTTCCTCGAGCGTGAGTAGGCGGGATGGGATCAGCCGCAACACGATGCCGACCGCGCCTTTCTGACGGAACACGCTCACGCGAAATCGACCCTTGTCGCCATGGCCGAAGCCGAAATCCGCACCGCCCATCTCCTGCAGCCGCTTCACGTGCTCGGGGGGCGTGATCGAGGCCATCAGTCTCTCGGTGTCGGCGGGCTCGAGCGGCTCGGTGTCGATCGGATGCAGCCGCCCATGCAGGCGCAGTACCGGCGGCAGCCCGACGCCTACGTGAAGATCCGAAGCTCCTTCCTCGATCACGAGGTCGAGCAGGTCGGCCATGCGTATCTGGGACGCCGGGACAGGCATTTCAATTCGAATCTCCCATCGTCGCCCGGATCACTTCCTCGAGCGTCGTCAATCCCGCAACCACCTTCCGGATTCCGTCCTCCCGCAGCGTGCGCATGCCCAACTGTCGGGCGCGGGCGCGCAATTGCGACGCGGAGACGCGCTCGTAGATCATATGGCGTATCTCGTCCGTGATCACAAAAATTTCGAAGATGCCGAGGCGGCCTCGGTACCCGGTGTAGTTGCATTCCGGGCAACCCCGGCCGCGGAACAGTTGGGCGGCCGAGACCTCGCCGGCGAGCGCGCCCAGAGCGCGCAATTCAGCGTCCGTCGGGCGAACCGGCTCCTTGCAGCGCTCGCAAATCCGGCGCACAAGGCGTTGCGCCATGATCGCGCGGGTCGAGGACGCCACCAGAAAGGGTTTCACGCCGATGTCGATCAGGCGGGTCACCGCGCTCGGCGCATCGTTGGTATGCAGCGTTGAAAACACCAAATGCCCGGTAAGCGAGGCATTGACCGCGATCTCGGCGGTTTCCAGGTCACGAATCTCACCGATCATGATGATATTCGGCGCCTGGCGCAAAATCGACCGGAGCGCCGCCGCGAATGTCAGGCCGATATCGGCGCGAACATGAACTTGGTTGATGCCAGCGATCTGATACTCGACGGGATCCTCAACCGTGATGATCTTCCGGTCGGGTTTGTTGATATGGTTCAAGCAGGCATACAGCGTGGTCGTCTTGCCAGATCCCGTCGGACCCGTTACGAGGATGATGCCGTCGGACAGGCCGATCAACCGCTCAAACGTTTGTTGGTCATCGGAAAAGAATCCAAGTTTGGGGAGTCCGAGCGCCAGCCCCTCCTTGTCGAGGATCCGCATCACGATCGACTCCCCGTGGTTCGACGGGACGGACGAGACACGTAGATCGAGGTCACGTCCCATAACATTGATTTGGATGCGCCCGTCCTGCGGCAACCGCTTTTCGGCGATGCTCATGTTCGCCATGATCTTAACGCGGCTGATGATCGCGGATTGAAGCCGCTTGGGCGGGCTCTCGACCTCGTGCAATACGCCATCGATGCGGTAGCGCACTCTGAATTTCTTCTCGAGCGGCTCGAGGTGTATGTCCGATGCCCGGCTGCGGAACGCCTCGAGGATGATCAGGCTAACCAGTTTGATGATCGGGGCGTCGGCCTCGGTCACCTCGTCCTCGCCCTCCAGGCTCGGCGGCTTTTCGCCGGGCATGGTAACTGTGCCTTCCGTCAATTCATCATACATCGAGGCGACGGTCGTCCCTGCGGCCGGGTAACACTGGTTGATTGCCGCTTCGATTTCTTCCGGCATGGCCACGACGCCGGTGACATCGCATCGGAGCACATATCGCAGGCTGTCGAGCGTCTCGACGTCGAGGGGATCGCTGATTGCAACGGCGATCGTGTTGTCCATTCGGTAAACGGGGACGACGCGATATCGGCGCGCGATCTCGCCGGGGACAAGGTCGATCACGCTCTGGTCGATGTCGGCCGCATTGAGCCGGATGAACTCCATGCCGAACTGATTGGCGAGGGCTTTGAGAATATCGCTCTTCGTCGCAAACTGACGTTCGGCAAGCACGTCCACAACCGGTTTGTCAGCATCCTGAGCCGTTTTGAGGGCCTCAACGCCCTGCTGGTGCGTAATCAGCCCAACGCTTTCGAGAATCTCGACGATGTATTCGTCGTTTGCAGTCACGGTTATCTCGGTGCGGCGATATGATGAACGATGTCGGTAATCTAGCCGCCCGGCAAAGGGAATGTCAATTCGTCGCCTTCCGGTGGAAGCCCGGTCAGAAGGCGTAATGCGGGGAAATCATCAGGTAGACCATCACACCGGTCACCGTCACGTAAAGCCAGATCGGAAATGTCCACCGCGCGATTCGACGATGTCGGTCGACCGGTCCGACCAACCCCCGGTAGAACGTGACCAGAACGAGCGGAAGCACAACCGCAGCAAGGATAATATGCGAGATCAGGATGGTGAGGTACACGGGACGCCACGGGTTGTCTGCGGGAAATCGCGTTTCCACCCCGAAGGTGTGAAACGTCACGTAAGAAACCAGGAAGACGCAGGAGAGCACAAAGGTGGCGATGTTGAGCCTCTTGTGGAGCTCAACGCGGCCGCGCCGGATCGCCGCGAAGGAGGCAAGCAAGAGAACGGAGCAAATCGTATTGATCGTGGCGTTGAGCCGCGGCAGCCACCGCACGAACGGCGGAATTTGCTCCGCTTTCGGCAGGTTGTAAATGACGGCGACCGCCACGAGCAACACGCCCGAAACCGCATAGATCAGGCGGAGAGCGATCCGCTCGTTCAAGCGCCCTGCCCTCCTTCAAGCCAGACTCCATAGGAGGACAACAGGCCCATCAGCTCCGCTTCGATTCGGCCGTTGGTCGCGAGGTATCGCAATTTGGTCTCGCTGAGTTTTGCCACGATACGCGTTGACGCGCCCGCAAGCCGGCAAATCAGGTCGCCCGCCGCCATGTCCCACACGTTCAATCCCGACTCATAAAAACCATCCGCGCGCCCGCACGCCACCTGGCACAAATCCAGCGCCGCAGCGCCCATCAGGCGCAGCTTTTGTGCCCTCGATGCAATGGCACGGGCCACTTCGAGGGACTGCGCATACTGGTCGAAATTTTTTTCCAGGCCGGTGAGAATGACGGCATCGCCAAGGCGCGCTACGTCCGAAACATGGATTACCGCGCCGTTTCGCCTCGCGGCATCGCCAACCACCGCCGTGTATAGCTCGTCCAGCGGCGGCGAATACACCGCCGCGGCCACCGTCTCGCCGCGAACCCGCACCGCAACCGAATGGCACCAATAGGGCAGACCATGCGAGAAGTTCACGGTGCCGTCGAGGGGGTCCACGATCCACAAAATGTCCGACTCCCGTTCGCCGGCGGAGCCCTCCTCGCCGAGGATCGCGTGGGCAGGATAACGCCCATGAATCACCTTTTCGATTACCTGTTGGCACTCGTGGTCCAGCGCCAGCTTCACGTCGTGGGCGGACCGGCTCACAACCTCCGAGCGGCGGTGTCCATTCTGCCGCGCATGCTCGCCAGCCCGACGTACCGCCTCGACAGCGCAGGCGAGGAGTTCGAAAAAGGGCGGCTCGGTCACCCGCCCGCCCGAATCCGGCCTTCTGGAAAGGCTGTCAACCAAATCTGAATCCATATCCGGTTGTCGTCCTCCTCCCCATCCTCCTTACGGATTTGTCGGAACCCCACCCCGTAGCCCAGGCAGGCCGTGCTGCGCTGAACAAAATAGGAGTGCTCCTGCAAATCACCCTCATCGAGATCCCATCGGGCGTATGTCAGGAACGACCACTTATTGTTTGGAAACAGTTTGAGCTCGGCGCCAGCCTGATGGTAGTCGTCGCGGCCGTAATTGTAGTCGAGGGAAAGCGTGGAGGCGTCGGCCATAATCAGGGCCGCCTGAAGGCTGAACCGGGAGAACTCGCCCTCATAAGGGTCGTACGCCCCATCGAAATCGATCGGGAGAGTACGTGCCAGACGCAGTTCCACATCGAAAAAGACGTCGCTGAAATCCTCTTCACCTCGATCCTTCTCAATCCGATAATCGGTGAATAGGAGAGCGTTTACGAGGTCGACCGGCACGCGGTCCCGGCGCGTCTGCCATTTGTTGCGCATCCCGAGCCGCAGCGTGTGCTCATCTCTTACGCGATCCACGGCATCAAACTGCGGCAGGCGTTCCGGCAACAGGTTGGGCTCCGGGACATAGGTGTGTCGTACAAACGGTTCGGCCACATGGCGGAGACCGTCGCCGTCCTGCAGGACGATCAAATCGTCCCAAGTTCGAAACGCCTTGAAAGATACCTCGGCCCCCAGCTCGTAGACGTTCCGCAAGTCGGCGCCGGTGGCAAGCTCCACCGTATTCGTCTCACGGACCACGCTCACGATCCCGTTAGTGTCCGTCACCACAACATCGTTTGTGACGGTCCGTCGGGAAATGGTGTCGGAGTAATACGTTCCGCGGTATCCCGCGCGCGGCGTCACATTCAAAAACCCGAAATGCCGGGTCGGGTAATACAGCATGTGCCCCGAATCGAGCCGGAATGCGTCATAGTCCTTACGCTCCGAGCCCTCCGGAAAGACGCGCGTGAGATAGGACGCTGTGTTGTCGCTCTCATAGTAGAATCCGGAGTCGCCCAATTGCTGCCGGTTTGCCTTCAACCGCAGCTCGGGCGTTCGGTTCACGTTTTCGTAAAAATCATTCAACCGCAGGTTGAGCTGCAGGGCTGCGATGTAATTGTCACCGACATGGGTCAGGGTTGCGCGGTTTTCCGGCCTGACTCCGGAAATGTGCTCGTCCCGGAAGAAGTCTTTGAGGAATTCGGGGTCGCTCAGGTAGTTGAATTCGGAAATCAGGAAGTCCCTCGCCGAATAGCTCTGGTTGTGAGCAAGCTTGATGCGATAACGTTCATTGTCCACCAGATCCTTTTCGCGCTCGCGCTCGGCTTCGCTACGGAACGGCTCCCGATCCTCAATGTAGTAGCCCTTCACATAACCCGAATACGGAAACTCGGTGCGATTCTCCGAATCCCAGTGGAACCCCTGACCCACCCCAACCCCTTTTCGGGAGTAAAGATCGATGTCGGTTGACGAACGGAACCCGGGGACCCAGCGAATGTTGTATTGCGAACGGAGATATACGCCCATCCGCGAGCTGTATCCCGGTTCGAACACCCAGTAGGTCCGGCGGTCTTTCAGACCGCGGCTCAGTCGGGGCAGCCAGAGGACCGGCACGTTGCCGAAATTCATCGTAACCCCTTTGCCCACAATTCGCTCACCGGGAATCAAGGTGGCTTCCCGTGCTCGAATCGAGAAATCGGGCGGGTCCCCCTCGCAGGTCGACAGAATCACCCCCTGAAGCTGATAGAGATTGGTCGAAATGCGTTTCGACCCCTCGGCACGGATGTAGAAGGGCTCGTAATACGCCTGAAAGGCCCCAAAATCCCCCGTACGAGTTCTAAGGTTGTATTTTAGCTCCTCACCCTGCCAGATGGATTTTCCGCGCCGGAGAACAACATTTCCCTTGGCATGAACGTCTCGCGTTTCCCGATTCACGCTGACGTAGTCTGCCTGCAGCACGTCGTCGCCCTCTCGGATCACGACATTGCCCGTTCCGATGATCAGCCGCTGATCGGCCAGGTATTCGAGGCTGTCCGCGCTGATGTCGATCTCCGATGGCGTCTGGGCCGCGCGATCCGATGGGACTGCGGTGGTTGGCACCTGGGCCGAAACCGGAGCCGCACCCATGGCCGCCAGCGCGAGAACAACAATCGCCAAGCAAGCGCGAACCATGTGCCTTCCTCCGTTTGAGCGGCTGACCTTATCAAACCGGCTGGGAGGCTCCAACAGCTTTATCGCCGGAATGCTCTTCGCATTTTCGCCATGAGGCTCCGATATTCGGAGCATCGCCACCGCGAAGCATGCGACTGGCGATGTGCTCGGCGAAACATCAAAATACACAATTGTGGGCCTGCGCCGGCCCATAAACCACACTGGCTAGAGAATTCCGCCGGATACCGGCCCCGTCGCGCCGGGCCTTGAGCAGGCATTCAAGCGAAAATCACTTTCCGACGGCTCAGACAGGCTTGGTCTTGGGCAGTCCGTACGCGCGATCGCCGTCTTTCCACTTGCCCTTCTTGCGGAGCAAATCAATTCGCTCGTAGCGCTTCAACACATTGCGCTTCGCGGCGATGCGCGTGGCGGACTTCAAACTGCTATGCATCGACATGGCGGATTACTCCCCTCCGCCGGCTCGTATCCCGCGGAGATCAGCGAGCGGTATACGAATTTGCGGTCTGATGTCAATAATACACGCGCCAGAGAAAGAGTCCACGAGCCGGGGCGGTCGGCACGCGGGCCGTTCGAACCTTGGACGCCAGGATGCGTTCCGCATCTTCCGGGCGAAGCTCGCCCAGCCCGACGCGGATGAGGAAACCCGCGAGGCTCCGAACCATCCGATAAAGAAATCCCTCCCCGCGCACAACGATGATGACGGTCCGACCACTCTTCCTCACAGTGATTTGATCCACCCGACGGACCGTGCTGCCCCGCTCATAGCCCGGGTTCGCGCAAAATGCGGCGAAATCATGACACCCCACCAAAAGTGCTGCCGCGGCCTTCATGGCGCCGACATCCAACCGTTCTCTCACGTGCGCATGCGTTCGTCGGGTATCCGGGGTGGCCACGGGATTGTTCCAGATAAAATATCGGTATTCCTTGGCCTTCGCGCTGAACCGCGCGTCGAACCCCGCCGGCGCTCTCGCCACGCGCTCCACGCGGACATCCTCCGGCAAATTCGCATTCAGGGCGAGAAAGAGCTTCTCCGTTGGTCGCGGGGCGGGCAGATCGAAATGAATCACCTGTCCGCGGGCATGAACGCCGGAGTCGGTCCGCCCGCTGCAAAAGACCGCCACCCGGGCGCCGGTCACTTTCTGCAGCGCCTCTTCGATCGCCGCCTGGACCGTTCGGCGGCCCGACTGAACCTGCCAGCCGTAAAAATCCGTGCCGTCGTAGGAAACCACCGCGCGATAGCGCACGCCCATGGCCCCGTTCATTCCTGTCCGGATAAACGGCCCGCAGCCCCTCCCGCATCCAGAAAGGATTGGAGCATCATCTGGGCCGCCACCATGTCAACTCGCCCCCGGCGCCGCTCGCCCCGAAGACCCGCCTCAAGCATCGCGCCGTGCGCGCTCCTCGTGGTCAACCGCTCATCCCACAGATGCACCGGAAGTCCCGTCGCGGCGCGAAGTTCCCGAGCGAACGTCTCCGCCTTTCGAGCCGCCTCCCCCCTCGACCCGTCCATGTTGAGAGGCAGCCCGACAACAATGCCCGTGGCGCCGACCGCCCGACACGCCTCGAGAACGCGCGGGAGCGCCTCTCCGGCGGTCGAAATCTCAATTACTTCCCGAGCCGTCGCCAGCCATCCATCCGGGTCGCTGACCGCCACCCCGATCCGCTTTTCGCCAACGTCGATCCCGACCCAGCGCGGCATCTCACAACACCTCGTTCCGTCCCGCCTCGCGCAGATGGGCAAGCAGCGACTTGATGTTCTGCGCGCTCTCGCGCCGGCAGATCAGCGTGACGTCGTCTGTTTGCACAACGATTGCGTCCTCGATGCCGACCAGGGCGGTCAGTCGGCCCCGCGAATACACAATGTTGCGGGAGCAATCGATCGCCGCGACATCTCCGATGTGGACGTTGCCGCGCGCATCCGCGGGAAAATGCCGCTCCAACGCCGGCCATGAGCCCACATCATCCCACGAAAACTCTGCCTCTGCGACGACGATGTTATCCGCTTTTTCCATCACCGCATAGTCGATCGAGATTTTGGTGCAGGTCCCAAACTCGTCCGCGATGCATGCGGGAAAATCCGACGAGCCGGCTTTCAAAGCCCATCCCTTCACTCGGGATCCGAGGTCGGGGCAGTGCTTCGCCAAGGAGTGCTCAATCGTCGAAACCCGCCAGATAAACATGCCGGAATTCCAAACGTGGCACCCTCCGGAGACGTACTGTTCTGCTGTTGGCCGGTCAGGTTTTTCGACAAATCGAATCGCCCGTCGAAACCGGACACCCCCAACGGATGGGACATGTTCGCCCACTTCGATATACCCGTAGGCGGTGCTCGGTTCGAACGGGCGGATGCCGATCGTCACCAGAACAGAATCCGCTGCAGCAACATCCATCGCCGCGGCGAGGGTTCGTTGAAATACCGGCACATCGCCAATCACGTGGTCGGCCGTGAGAATCGCGAATACGGCGTCTTCGGGCGCCCGCGATTTGACAATCGCCGCCGCCAGCGCCACGGCGGGGGCCGTATCGCGCCCAACAGGTTCTCCGATCACATTTTCGGGCGGCAGCGACGGAACCGCAGCACGCGTCGCCCCAACCAAATCGGCGTTGGTCAGCACGAGAATCTTTTCGGGCTCGACCAACCCGCGGAGGCGGTCGACCGATTGGGCAATCAGGGTCTTTTCCCCCACCAGGTCGAGGAGCTGTTTCGGACGGGACGATCGGCTCAACGGCCAAAACCGTTCGCCGCGCCCGCCGGCAAGGATGACGGCAAACCGTTCGGTCATGCGGACACCTCCTTCACGGCCCTCACGAGGCGTGCAACCCAATCCGCGACGGCCCGGCGCCCCGCGCGCGTGTGGGGCGCCTCAAACAGCCTCTGAACAATCGCGCTGCCCACGACCACCGCATCGGCCGCGGTCGCCGCCAGCCGGGCCAACTCCGGCGTGCCGATTCCGAAACCGAGCGCAACGGGTAAATCGGTCTTCGCCTTCGTGCGGCGGACCAGATCAAGCGCCGATGGGTTCAGTGTTTTCTGCGCGCCGGTAACGCCCTCCCTCGAAATGCAGTACACAAACCCGCTCGCCGTACGGACGATGGAGGCGATGCGTTCATCCGGCGTGGTCGGGGTCACCAGCACGATGTGGTTGAGTTTGTGCCGCGTCATCGCTCGTACATAAGGGGCCGCCTCCTCGGGCGGAACGTCCAGAATCAACAGGCCGTCAAACCCCGCGGCAGCGGCATCCGCCATGAACCGATCCGCGCCGCGCGCATGCACGGGATTCGCATACGTGTAGCCCATCAGCGGGACTTCGCTTTTCTTTCGAATCCGCTCAACAGCGTCGAAAACCGCACGCGGCGTGGCCCCGGCGGCAAGCGCCCTGCACGCCGATTCCTGATTGACGCGGCCGTCTGCTAAAGGGTCTGAAAACGGTATGCCCAGCTCCACCACGTCGACGCCCGCATCTTCCAGGCGAAGGACGAAGTCCACCGTGGCATCCAGCGATGGATCTCCAGCCGTAATGTAGGCTATGAATCCTTTGCGCCCCTCGGCTCGCAGTTCCGAAAACCGCCGGTCGATGCGCGTGTTCATGCTGGGCGCTCCCTGTTGAGTTCAAAAATACGGCCGATGCCAAACAGGGTGAGCGTGGGATCCACCCTTACCTCCTCTCCCAGGGAAGTTGCAACCACCCGCGCGTACCCTCCGGTCAGTACCAGTTTCGCCCCTTCGAGCGGAGGGGCCGCCCGCAACTGCTCCAAAATCCCTCTCACTAGGCCCGGATATCCCCACATCGCGCCCAGTCGCATCGCTTGAAGCGTCGATCGCCCCCAGGCGGCGCGAACGGGGGCATAGCGCACACGTGGCAATTTCGCCGTTTTTTCCGCAAGGTACTCAAACACGAGCGGCAGGCCCGGCGCGATGACCCCGCCTTCGTACCCGCGCCGCGTAATAATGTCGAAGGTCACCGCCGTTCCAAAATCCGCCACGATCAGCGGTTTACCATATCGGGCGACCCCTCCAACGGCGTTGGCAATCCGGTCCGCCCCGATCGTCTCCGGTCGGGGATACACCAGCGGAACGTCCAGCACCGAGCGGCTCGTCACGAAGTGTACGGGCGCCCATCTGTGAATCGCCAAAGCCCGGCGCCAGATGTCGTCTACGCGGGGAACCACCGAAGCGATGGCGACACCGTCCGGCCTCCGGCCGCCCATCACGGCATGCAGCGCGCGTTGGATGCATCGTACGGAGGTCTCCGGCGTCGAGAACCTGAAAACACGCGACACCCGGCCGCCGCGATAGCTCGCTGCCGACGTGCTCGTATTGCCCACATCCACAACCAGAACGACCATGACGCGCAAAGCGCGCAGTCTCTTGAGGTTTGCGCCGCCGGTCAAGCGTCAGTCGAGTTGCGGAAGTTCCTCGGAGCCGCCCCACCCGATCCAACGTTCGATCAACAACCTCTTTTCGCCGCGGAGAAGCAGGTCCTCGCACGCCTCCAGATGCTTTAGAATAACCGCCGCGACGCGCTCCAGCGACACGTCGCAGCCCTCCTGAAGGCAGGACGTCGCCAACCCCCGAAGCGAGGCGGGCCAATCCGATTCCCGCTGACGGACATTCACCCCGATCCCGAGCACAGCAAAATCCAAACGCTCGAGGCCCAGCCGCGGCTCCACGAGGATCCCTGCAATTTTCCGGCCGTTTACGAGAATATCATTCGGCCACTTGATCGAAATCCGACCCAAGCCGAGCGTCTCCAGCGAATCGGCAACCGCAACTCCAGCCGCTAAACCCAGCCAAGGGCTTTCACCGGGCAGCAGCGGCGTTCTCAAAACCACGGACATCAGAACCGATTGTCCGGGAGACGAAATCCAATGCCGGCCACGGCGCCCACGACCGGCAGTCTGGTTCCGCGCAATCACGGCCAATCCGCTGGGCCCCCCCGCTTCCGCCAAGTGCTTGGCGATGTCGTTGGTGGAACCCACCTCGTGAAACGCCAGAATTGGGCAGCCGACCCGCGAGGTCAACAATCCTTCGGAGAGCCGCGCCTCCCACGCGACGTCGCGCTGGCCTTCAAGCTCGCTTAGCATGAGAGGCTGCGGCGCCCGTGCGGCGGCGCCCACGCTGTTTCCGGGCGGGACGGTCGTACCGGACTGGCCCTACGCCGAAGGGCTCAGCCCCGGAGTTCACGACAGCTCCGCTGGCGCGGCGCAATTCGAACAGTTGGTCTCTCAACAGCGCTGCGCGCTCGAATTCGAGCCGCTCGGCCGCTTCCAGCATCTCCCGCTCGATCTCGGCGATCGTCTTTTGAACATCGTAGTCAACCCCCGCCTCCCGCACCACCATTCGCTCCGCCTCCTCGGCCTCCCGCCGGATCGCCAGGCTCTCCTGGATCGCTTTCTGGATCGATCGCGGCGTGATGCCGTGCGCGCGGTTATACGCCATTTGCCGCTCCCGGCGCTCCCGCGTGATGTCAATCATCCGCCGCATCGAATCGGTGATGGTATCGGCATACAGGATAACGCGGCCGTCGACGTGGCGCGCAGCGCGTCCCGCTGTCTGGATCAGCGAGGTTTCCGACCTCAAAAAGCCCTCCTTGTCCGCGTCGAGGATCGCAACCAGCGACACCTCGGGAAGGTCCAGGCCCTCCCGCAACAGGTTGATGCCGACCAGGCAGTCGAACTCCGCCTTGCGAAGACCGCGCAGGATTTCCACACGCTCGATCGCGTCGATTTCAGAGTGGATGTATTTCACGCGAAGGTCGAGCCGGCTGAGATATTCGGCGAGGTCCTCAGCCGTTTTTTTCGTGAGCGTCGTGACCAGTACGCGCTCCTTGCGTTCCGCCCGAACTCGAATCTCTTCGATGACGTCGTCGATCTGGTTTTTGAGCGGGCGAACTTCGACCAGCGGATCGAGCAGACCGGTTGGGCGAATGATCTGTTGCGCCGTCACGGCGCTGACCTGCCGCTCATATTCCGACGGCGTCGCGGACACGAAAAGGATCGGCCCTGTGATCTCCAGAAATTCGTCGAAGCGGATCGGCCGGTTGTCGAGCGCGCTGGGGAGCCGAAAGCCGTGCTCCACAAGAACCTCCTTGCGAGCGCGGTCGCCGTTGTACATGCCGCGAATCTGCGGAACGGTTGCGTGGGACTCGTCAATAATCGTCAAAAACTCGCCGGGGAAATAGTCGATCAGCGTGAACGGGCGCTCGCCGGGGGCGCGACCGGTCAGATGGCGGGAATAATTCTCGATGCCGGAGCAGTAGCCCAACTCGCGCATCATATCGAGGTCGTATTGTGTGCGCATTCGGATGCGCTGGGCCTCCAGCAATCGACCCCGCTCCTCAAACCATCGGACCCGCTCCTCAAGTTCCTCCTGAATGGTCTGCAACGCCCGTTCGAGTTTCGAGTAGGGAGTCACGAAATGCTTCGCCGGCGAGATGACCACATGATCGAGCTCGGCCTCCGGACGGCCCGTCAGCGTCTCAATCCGCTGAATCCGATCGACAAAGTCGCCAAACAACTCGACGCGGATCCCATGGCGCGCATAGGAGGGAAAAATATCGATCGTGTCGCCGCGCACGCGGAACGTGCCGGGTTTATTCTCCACGTCGTTTCGGCCGTACTGAATGTCGACCAGCGCGCGCAGAAAAGCATCTCGGTCCAGCGGCTGCCCACGGGCCGCCTCCACGGTCATGGTACGGTAATCCTCGGGTGATCCCAACCCGTAAATGCACGACACCGAGGCCACGATGATGACATCTTCGCGATTCAGCAGGGCGTCGGTCGCCGCAAGGCGGAGCCGCTCGATCTCCTCGTTGATCGACGAGTCCTTTTCAATAAAGGTATCTGTCTGCGGAATGTACGCTTCCGGCTGGTAGTAGTCGAAATAACTTACGAAGTATTCCACCGCGTTGTGAGGAAAGAATCCCTTCAGCTCCGCGTACAACTGCGCCGCCAGCGTTTTATTATGGGAAATCAGGAGCGTCGGGCGCCCGTAGCGCTCTATAATATTCGCCATTGTGAAGGTCTTGCCCGACCCGGTGACCCCTTCCAAGAGCTGGAATCGGTTTCCCGATTCGAGGCTTTTCACAAGGGTTTCGATGGCCTCCGGCTGGTCGCCCGTCGGCTGGTATTCCGACACCAATCGGAAGGGGGATCGGCTCATACGATTCAGCATACATCGCCCGGGCCGACGCGCAATGTCGCGCAACGACCGTTGATTGACAACGCTCGCGCCGTCTCCTAGCGTGTGTGCAGGAAAACGACGGGTCTCCCCAGAAAGAGGAGTTCGCATGGCATCACTCGATCGCTATTTGTCGTCCTTCCAGCTCAAAAACGGCCGCACCATCCACTACTACAGTCTGCCCCGGTTGGAGGCGGAAGGTCTTGTCCGTCTGGATCGACTCCCCTACTCAATCCGCGTCCTGCTGGAATCGCTCATCCGCTACCAAGGCCGTCCCGCATTCTCGCCCCACCATGTGGAGGCGTTCGCTCGCTGGAGCCCGGGCGCCGAAAATCCGGAGGAATTTCCGTTCCAACCGGCGCGCGTCCTGCTCCAGGACTTCACGGGCGTCCCCTGCATCGCGGACCTTGCCGCACTGCGCAGCGCGATGCAGCGGGCCGGCCACGACCCGGCGCGCATCGAACCGCTGATTCCAGTCGACCTCGTCATCGACCACTCCGTGCAGGTCGACACCTATGAGACGCCCGAGTCCTTCCAGATCAACGTCGAGAAGGAATTCGAGCGCAACAGCGAGCGTTACGTCTTTCTCCGGTGGGGGCAGAGCGCCTTCAAAAAACTTCGCATCATTCCGCCCGGCCTCGGCATCTGCCATCAGGTCAATCTGGAATACCTCGCGCAGGTTGTCATGACGTCCGTCGACGAGGCGGGCCGCACGATTGCCTTCCCCGACACGCTGGTCGGCACGGATTCCCACACAACGATGGTGAACGGCATGGGCGTCCTGGGCTGGGGCGTCGGCGGCATTGAGGCGGAGGCGGCCATGCTGGGCCAGCCGATCCCGCTCGTATCGCCCAAGGTCACGGGCGTCCGGCTGATTGGTCGACTTCCGCCGGGCGCGACGGCCACGGATTTCGCACTCGCCATCACGCATCTGCTTCGCAAGGTCGGGGTTGTCGAACAATTCGTGGAATTTTTCGGGCCGGGGGTCACCGCCCTAACTCTCGCGGACCGCGCAACAGTCGCCAATATGGCGCCCGAGTATGGCGCCACCATGGGATTCTTCCCCGTGGACGCCGAGACCCTTCGCTACCTCCGGGAAACGGGACGCAGCGAGGAGCAGATCGAACTGGTCGAGGCCTATTGCAGAGCGCAGAAACTATTTCGGACCGATGACGCGCCCGTGCCGGAGTTCACCCAGGTCGTCGAACTCGATCTGGCCACCCTCCGAGCGAGCGTGGCCGGGCCCAAGCGGCCGCAGGACCGGCTCACACTTGGCGAGGTTAAGCCCTCGTTTCAGAAGGCGCTCACCGCCCCCCTCAAGGAACGCGGCTATGCCCTCCCGCCGGAGAAGCTCTCCGTGTCCGTCTCTGCTGACGGCCTCGGCACACTTCGCCACGGCTCCGTGGTCGTGGCGGCCATCACAAGTTGCACCAACACCTCGAACCCACACGTGCTGCTGGCAGCGGGGCTCCTGGCCAAAAAAGCGGTGGAACGCGGGCTCACAGTCCCCCCGTATGTCAAGACCAGTCTCGCCCCGGGCTCTCGCGTGGTGACCGCCTACCTCAAAAAGTCCGGCCTGCTAGACGCGCTGGCCCGCCTTCGCTTCCATGTCGTCGCCTACGGCTGTACCACGTGCATCGGCAACAGCGGACCCCTCGATCCGCGCATCGAAAAAGCCATTCGGGAGGGCGACATCGTTGCGGCCGCCGTGCTGAGCGGGAACCGCAACTTCGAGGGCCGCGTCCACCCTCTGACCAAGGCGAACTACCTGTGCTCCCCGCCGCTCGTGGTCGCCTATGCCCTTGCGGGCCGCGTCGACATCGACCTGGAGAATGAGCCGATTGGAAACAGCAACGACGGTCGGCCCGTCTATCTTCGGGAGCTCTGGCCCGCCGAAGAGGAGATTCGTCAATACCTCGCCCTCGCCGCCGATCCGGAAACCTATCGCGAGCTCTACCGCGACATCACGGTTTCCAATCCGCTGTGGAACAAGCTCCCCGGCGGCGGGTCGCCAGTTTATCAGTGGGATCCCGATTCGACTTACATCCAGGAACCGCCTTTCCTCAAAAATCTTTCGGAGGTCGCCGACCTTTCCGACATTCGCAACGCCGCCGTGCTGGCGCTCTTCGGCGATTTTATCACCACCGATCACATTTCGCCCGCCGGCTCGATTCCGAAAACCAGCCCCGCCGGCCAATATCTGATCGCCCGGGGCGTCAAGCCGGAGGACTTCAACTCCTACGGCGCGCGCCGCGGAAACCACGAGGTGATGATGCGCGGCACCTTCGCCAATATCCGGATCAAAAATGAAATGCTAGGCGGCCGGGAGGGCGGCTACACGATTTTCCATCCCACCGGTGAAATTATGAGCATCTACGATGCCGCCATGAAATACATGGCCGCCGGTACCCCCCTGGTGGTCATCGCGGGCAAAATGTACGGAGCGGGCTCCTCTCGAGATTGGGCCGCCAAGGGGACCTACCTGCTGGGCGTCAAGGCGGTCATCGCGGAAAGTTTCGAACGCATCCACCGCAGCAACCTCGTGGAGATGGGCGTCCTTCCGCTCGAATTCGTCGACGGCCAAAACGCGTCCTCTCTTGGCCTGACCGGCCGCGAAACTATTTCCATCCTGGGGCTTTCCGGCGGATTTTCTCCCGGCAAACGCCTGACGGTCGTCGCCGAGTCTGCGGACGGTAAGAAAACCTTTGAGGTCAAGGCCCGCGTTGATTCCGAAGTGGAGATCGATTACATGCGGCACGGCGGGATTCTTCCCTTCGTGCTGCGGGCCGCGATGAAATGACCGGATGCGGATCGATCCCTCCAAGGATTTCGGGGTCCGTGAATGTCCCGGCTGCGCAACCGAGGTAAAAGCCAACAACAACCGGTGCCCAATCTGCGGTTATGAGTTTCCCCACCCTTCCCCAATCCAAAAGGGCCTTCGACTCGGTGGGGCTCTCCTCTTCCTAGCGATCTTTCTATTCGCGCTGTTGGCCGGGTTCATATGAGTGGAGTCCAGGGTGGCCGCTATCCGTCGATGCCGAACCTAAGCGAGGGTTGATTTCCATCGTGTGTAAAAAAACCTGGAGTGGGCCTCCATAATCTGCAAATTCCTTGCCCCTGGCAGGAAACGAATAACACAAGATAGAAGGATCCGTACACGAGCGATCGTCTGTTGCGACCTCTGTAAACAAACGCAGACGACTCCTCAAACGAGGGGGTCGCCTGCGTATCCCGCAAAAAAGAAGGATGCAATAATTTCAGTTCGCAATCTTAGAAAGCTGCTCGTCGTAAACGCCCCGCTGTTCGGCGGTCAGCAGCTCACGGATCTGGGATCGCGATTTTTCGCACATCTCCTTGCTGCATCCCTGGGCTTTGCAAGCGGCCTCGATTTCAGCGATTTTCGCCTTTTGTTCCTCCGTCAGCTGAATGCTGGCCAAGGGCCGCGTACAGGCTGTGTCGTAAGTCTTTGATTTCGCCTTCGATTTGCCGGCCGCGCAGCAAGCGCTACCCGCCCATGACGCCACCGAGGCGCCCAAAATGAGTGTTACGATCAGTGCAAACTTTTTCATGTTTTACCTCCGGTACATTTACGATACGTCAGAATTGACCCGAGTAAAGGGCTCGCGTTCGATTTTTCCATTCGATCTGACGTCGCGGGGCACCGGCCGGATGGTGAGGATGCCTTCAGAGAAGCCGATAGCCGCAGCCGGACAACAGATGTTGGTGTCGCCGGGAAAATGGTCGGGGCGACTGGATTTGAACC
Organism: Kiritimatiellia bacterium; assembly: GCA_025054615.1. Taxonomy (NCBI): domain Bacteria; kingdom Pseudomonadati; phylum Kiritimatiellota; class Kiritimatiellia; species Kiritimatiellia bacterium. Next base: position 10,634 of record JANWZO010000017.1, on the reverse strand, counting down.
AGCGACCTCTTGGTCCCGAACCAAGCGCTCTAGCCAGGCTGAGCCACGCCCCGAGTCCACGGCAAACGAGGTTTATGATCGGTCGGCCGGCAAAACTCAAGAGCGGATTGGGATCTTCACAGGCGCGCAGCCGTCGGGGCTGTCCCTCCATTCATTTCTCAAAATACGTGTAGCCCCGGAGCCCGTTTTCATAAGCCTCCATAATTTCGCGGCGCTCCTCGGGGGTAATGCGGCCCGCGCGAACCGCCTGCTCAGCGGTTTTGCGCATCAACTCCACGAGGTCCTGAACGTCATATTCGACATAGGACAGCACGTCGGCCACGGTATCGCCGGCTATTTCCTCGGCGAATTCGACTTGTCCCCCCTCGCCCAGTTTGACGCTGACGACGTTCGTGTCGCCCAGCAGGTTGTGCAGGTCGCCCAGGGTTTCCTGATAGGCGCCGACGAGGAAAACGCCCAGGATGTATTCCCGCCCGTTCAATTCATGAAGCGGCAGCGTCCGCTTGACGTCGTGCAGGTCGATGAATCGGTCGATTTTGCCGTCGCAATCACAGGTAATGTCGGCGAGGACGGCCTGGCGCGTCGGCATTTCGTTCAGGCGGTTGATCGGCATGATGGGGAAGAGCTGCTCGATGGCCCAGGCATCGGGAAGAGATTGGAAGACGCTGAAGTTTCCGAAGTACACGTCGGCAATGGCCGCCTCCAGATCTTGCAGCTCGTCGGGAACGTATTTCCGGTCACGGATCTCCTGCGCGATTCGATTGATGATGCTCCAGAAGTAACGTTCGGCCAGCGCACGCTCCCGAAGCGAGACCAGCCCCTGGTTGAACAGCGAGCGCATCTCGTCCCGATAAAACACCGCGTCGTGGTAGCATTCCTGCGCGTTCTTGGCATTCAGGCTGCGGCCGATTTCAGCCAGGCGTCGCAGGCTCTCATGGGCCGTGGGAGGGATCTCCTCCAGCGGACGATCGGGCTCGAACCGGCTGACATCGAAGATGTCAAACAGCAGCACGGAGTGGTGAGCCACCGTCGCGCGGCCGGATTCGCTGACGATCAGCGGATGAGGGATCCCCGCCGCGTCGCATCGGCGCATGATCCCGTCCACTATGTCCGCGGCGTATTCATCGATCGTGTAATTTGCGCTGCTCGCGAAATTGGAATGCGACCCGTCATAATCCACCGCTAGCCCGCCGCCCACATTCAGCATCCCCATTCGGGCGCCCTCCCGCACGAGGTCGACATAAATGCGTGACGCTTCGACGATGCCCGCCTGAATGTTCCGTATGTTGGGAATCTGGGAGCCGAGGTGGTAATGCAGCATCTCCAGGCAATCGAGCATGTTCTGGGCGCGGAGATGGTCCACTAGGTCGATGATCTGTGCGGCGTTGAGGCCGAATTGGCTGCGGTCTCCGCCAGACTCGTTCCAGTGCCCGCCGCCGCGCGTTGCGAGCTTTGCGCGGACGCCGATGCGGGGGCGGACATTTAGCTTGCGCGACCGCTCGATGATCATCGGAAGCTCGCTCGGCATCTCGATGACGAGAATCGTCTGGAGCCCCATCTTCAGCGCATACAGCGCTAGATCGATGAACTCCTCATCCTTGTAGCCGTTGCAGACGATTAGCGCCTCGCGGTCCTGGCTGTAGGCAAGCGCGGTGATCAACTCCGGTTTGCTGCCGGCCTCCAGCCCATAGTGGTAGGGGCGTCCATAGGCGACAATATCCTCGACGACCTGTTGCTGCTGATTGACCTTGATGGGATAAACGCCCTTGAAAATTGCCTTGTAACCGGCCTCCTGAATCGCCTTTTGGAAGCTCAGATTGATCGTCGCGATTCGCGAGGCAAGGATATCTCCGAATCGAAGCAGAACGGGAAGGCCGATGCCGCGGGCTTTGAGACCCTCAACGATCTGCATCATACTGATCGTTTCCGAACTCCCCTTTCCGCGTGGACGAACCACCAGTTCGCCCGATTCGGAAACATCGAAATATCCGCTGCCCCAGTTGCGCACGCCGTAGAGTTCGGCGGAATCCGCACTCGTCCACCGCGTCAACGTATCTGTCTTCATGAAGGTTTGAGCTTCGCCCCTCCGAACATATATTTATATTTCTTTCAGCGGCGTATCGTAGCCCGTGCCGTCGAAGAATCAACTGATGCTGCAGAAATTATTTCACATCGGAGAAATGGTTCGGTCCCGATGACCCGATTCCGGCTGCTTTCGGCCGTCTTGCTCACCGCCCTGTCGGGCGCGGTCTGGATCGAACCGGTTGAGGCCGCGCGCGAGTGGACGCGCCTGGAGGGTTGCTCCCTCGTACCGAACCCCTACAACGATGCCGACAGTTTCCGGGTGCGCCACGAGGGGAAAGAATACCTGTTCCGACTGTATTTTGTGGACGCGCCGGAACAGGATCTGGAGTTCCCGGAGCGGGTACGGGATCAGGCCCTCCATTTCGGTATTACAACGGAAGAGGTCGTGGAGTATGGCCGCCAGGCCACACGTTATGCCATGGATCTCCTCTCCGGGTCGTTCACCGTGATCACGCGATGGCAGGGCGCCCAGGGTCGAAGCCTAGTGCCTCGTTTCTACGCGTACGTCGAGACGACAGCCGGAGATCTGGGAGAGCTGCTGGTGATCCAAGGTCTTGCCCGAGTATACGGCGTCCGTGTCAACCGTCCGGACGGACGCCGAGCATCGCACTATCGTGCTCATTTGCTCGATCTTGAAGCTGCCGCGCGCGCAGGGCGCGTCGGAGCCTGGAAACACGCTCGCGAACTCGGCCGGTTTAGGAACGAGCCGTTTCGTCAGGCTGCCATCATCGAGACGGGCCGGCGATTGGGGCGGGCCGTGCCCGGAGGAACAAAGGAACGCCTAGGGGACCGCTTCTGGCTTCGGCGCGGAAGACCGGAGCTGCATGAGTTGCCGCATCAATTCGCTCAAATCGACCTCGGTCTGCTCGCCGGTGCTGAGATTCTTGAGGGCGAAAACGCCCTTCGCCAGTTCGGCGTCCCCGCGAATGACCACTAGGGACGCGCCCGCGCGGTCTGCGGCGCGGAATTGGGCCTTCACGCTTCGAGCATCCAGACACATGCGGCTGGCTACATGATGCCGCCTAAGCGTCTGCAACAGACGCAGATTTTCGAGCCGAGCCGCCTCGCCCAGCGAGACTAGCCAGACCAACGGCGCCCGGCCGGATTCGACGGCCGGTTTTTCCGCGTCCAGCGCCATCAGGGCCCGCTCCATCCCGATGGCGAAACCGACACCCTCTAGGGATCGGCCGGCCACTTCGAGCGTGTAACGTCCGCCGCCGGCAATCGCATCCTGCGCGCCTAGGGCCGGATGCGTGATTTCCCAAATGGTGTGCACATAGTAATCCAGACCGCGCACCAACCGGGCATTATGGGTGACCGGAATCGAAAAGGCCTCCAAAACCTGCAGGACGCGTTTTAGATACTCTTTGGACTCGGGGCTGAGGAAATCGGTCGGCGGCGGCACGGCCTCCACAATCGCCCGGCACAAGGGATTCTTGCAGTCCAGAATTCGCAAGACGTTCACATCGAAACGGCGCCGACAATCGTCGCACAATTCCTGTTGTCGGGGCAGCAGATGCTCCCGGAACAGTCGGCCGGCTGTCGCCTGCTCGCCCGGTGCGCCGCGGGTGTTGACATGGACGGTAAACCGGGAGATTCCCCAGCTTCGCAACAGGTCCGTGTGCAGGGCGATGATCTCGGCATCGAACTCCGGGCTGGGCGGGCCGAGCGCCTCCACGCCGAGCTGATGAAACTGGCGCCGCCGCCCCGCCTGCGGGCGTTCGGCGCGGAACATGGGTCCCATGTAGTAGATGCGTGCGTCGGCCGCATCCTGGCCCTTGGAGGCAAGGTAACGGATGGCGCCCGCCGTCCCCTCCGGCCGAAGGGCAAGCCGCCGGCCACCCCGGTCTGTGAAGCTATACATCTCCTTCTGAACCACATCCGTCGAATCGCCTAAGGAACGGACAAACAAATCCAGCCTTTCGAGAATCGGAGTCCTGATCTCTTCGAAGCCATACAAGGCGAGCACCCGGCGTGCCTCCGCTTCGAGCTCTTGCCAGCGGCTGATTTCCGGAGGGCCGATGTCGGCCATCCCCTGAAGGGGTTGAAGCTCTTCGTTCGACATCCCGTGCGCAACCCGTCCGATTCAAATCCCGGTGATCAGTTTCTTCATGATCTTACCGGGCTTGAACTTGACGACCTTCCGCTCGGGTATGGTCACCACCTGCTCCGGTTTGTTCGGGTTGCGGCCGATACGCTGTTTGCGGACTTTGACTTCAAAGACGCCGAAATTTCGGAATTCGATCGACTCGCCCTTTGAAAGCGATTCAATGATGTAATCGAGCGTCTTCTGAATAACCTTGTAAACGTCCTGCTGGGTGAGACCCGTCTCCTCGGAGATGCGCACGACAAGGTCGCGCTTGGTCAAATTCTTTTGATCGCTTTCCGCCATGGCTGATCCCCGCGAATTGGAACTGGAAAATCCTGCCGCCGACAGTCACGCCATACTAAATACATCCGCTAGACGGTCAAGGGAATTGAGGCCGGTCATCCTCTCGCTCTCGGCCTGCGGTCCGTGCCTTGAAGAGTGGTCATCGGACAATCCGATGAATATACGCGCAAACGGCCGATGCGGGCAGACAAAGAAATGCAAGGCTTCTGTTAAATAAGATGAAATTCCGAAGCTCCTCTTCCGTTTTCCGATCGATGACCGATTGGGACGGGAACCAGCCATCCTTTACGCACCACAAGCCCAGGATCAACAGGCCAATCGACCAGTAAAAGAAGGTATCCGTTCCTTTGACCGTAAAGCGCTTCGTCATGGCATAAAATCCCTCATTCAATTTACCCGTCCCGCAGCGTTCTCCATTCGTCGTCCAGCAATGCGCGTACTCGGTCGCCCGCGTGATCCAGCGGCACCTGCTCCAGTTCACCAGTGCGGCGCCGTTTGATTTCGACACACCCTTTCGACAGGGAACGCTCCCCCACGCTCAATCGCAAGGGCGCCCCCACCAGGTCGGCGTCCTTGAATTTCACGCCCGCCCGCTCATCGCGGTCGTCGATCAGGACATCGAGCCCCTGGCGCGACAACTCATTCGCGATCTTCTCCACCAACTGCACACTTTCCGCATGTTGCGTGTTGATGGCCATCAATTCCACTTCAACGGGCGCCACCGAAACGGGCCATCGGATGCCGTGCTCGTCCCAGTGCTGCTCGATGACGGCCTGTAGCGTGCGCGTCACGCCGATGCCATAGCAGCCCATGATGCAGGGTTTCTGTTTCCCGTCGGCATCGAGGAAGTATGCGTTCATGGCTTCGCTGTATTTCGTGCCGAGTTTGAAGACGTGGCCGACCTCGATCGCACGACGGATCTTTAGTGGCTGGCCGGACTCCACACTCAGTTCGCCCGCCCTCACCGTCCGCAGGTCCCGCCAGACCACGTTCACAAGATCCCGGTCCGCGTCCACATGCATAAGGTGATAGCCGTCGCGGTTGGCTCCGGTTACCATGCCGCGGGCCTGGCGAAGCTGGAGATCGCCGTAGACGGGGAGATGCGTAACGCCGACCGCGCCGAGGCTGCCGGGCAAGGCGCCAAGTGCGGATCGGCATTCCTCCGGCGTGGCGGGCCGAAAGATGGTGGAGCCGACTGCGGCGGCAAATTTTGCTTCGTTGAGCGAATCATCCCCGCGAACCAGCGCAATCACGGGCCTGCTCTCGACAATATAGACCAGCGTCTTGATCTGCCGGAGAGCCGGAACCCCGTACGGCGGGGACGCGAGGTCTTCGATGGTCGTGACGCCGGGCGTCGCAAACGGCTCCGGCGCGGGACCGGTCGTTTCGGACGGCGTCGGCTCCACGGGGCCGCGGCTGGTTGCCTTTTCGAGATTCGCCGCGTAATCGCCGGATTCCGTGTATGCCACCTCATTCTCTCCCGTCTCGGCGGGAACCATGAATTCATGCGAGAATTTGCCGCCCATCACACCCGTATCCGCCTCGACGACGATCGTCTTCAGGCCGCACCGCCGGAAGATCCGCACATAGGCGTCATACATTTTCTGGTAACTCTCCGCGGCGCCCTCATCTGTCGCGTCGAAGCTGTAGGCATCCTTCATGATGAATTCGCGGGCCCGCATCAGCCCGAACCGCGGTCGAATCTCGTCCCGAAACTTGACCTGGATCTGGTAGAAATTGCGCGGCAACTGCCGGTAGGAGCTGATCTCGTTCGCGACCAGATGGGTCACCACCTCTTCATGAGTCGGACCCAACACCCATTCGCGGCCCGCCCGATCAGACACTTTGTAGAGAACCTCGGCAGCAGTCTTGTAACGACCGCTCTGGTGCCAGATTTCCGGCGGCTGAAGGGCAGGCATCAGAATTTCCAGTGCGCCGGCCCTGTCCATTTCCTCTCTCACAATCCGCTCGACTTTCCGAAGCGCCCGCAGACCTATCGGCAGGAACGTATAAATGCCGGCGCCCAGCTTCCGGATAAGGCCGGCGCGCAATAGCATCTGATGGCTCGGAATTTCCGCCTCGCCCGGAACCTCGCGAAGCGTCGGGATCAGTTGTTGAGACCAACGGAGAATCATGCCTCAGTCCTTTGGCTGAAAGCCCAGTACCGTATCTGTCCGTCACCGCTCGCGCAACCGGTTCCGCGCGTTGTCAGCTATCCGCGGCGGATTGATTCGAGGGCATGGAATGGCTCGCGAACGGCATGCCGGAGGCAGGAGCCGCAGCACCGCCGCACTATTCGTCCTCCCCCTCCCCCATCGGTCCCGGCGCGAAGCTGACAAGTCCTCGCTTCGAAGCCGCGGCGAAATCGGCCATCTCCCAAGCGGGTCCCGCTGGAAGTTCGGCCCGAATCCTCGCCACGGCCTCCGACGGACTCAGACCTTCTCGAAACAGCAGACGGAACGCCCTTCGCACCTGCAGCCGTTCTTCTGCGGAAAAACCGGCGCGGCGCATGCCGACGACATTCAGACCGGCCAAGCGGTTTCTTGAAGCCGAATAGGTCGTGCAAAACGGGGCCACATCCTGCGAAATTGCGCTGCCGCCTGATATCATCGCCAGTCGCCCAATCCGGCAAAATTGATGCACGACCGCGTTGCCGCTGATAAACGCGCCAGGGCCCACTTCCACATACCCTGCCAACAGCGCTCCATTCGCCAGAATCACCCGATGCCCCAGCACAACATTGTGAGCGACATGGCTATTGGCCATCAGGAAACAGCCGTCACCGACCAGTGTTGTACTGTCCGCCTTCGTGCCGCGATGGATCGTCACTCCCTCCCGAATCACGACGTTGCGCCCGATGTCTACCCAACTTTGTCGGTCCTCGAACGCCAAGTCCTGCGGGGCGTCGCCGAGAACGGCGTGGGGATGGACCTGCGTCCCCTCGCCGATCCGCGTATGGGAGACCACCACGACATGCGGGCCGAGCCGCACCCGCGGACCGATGACCGACCACGGCCCGACCACAGTATACGCGCCGATTTCCGCGTCCGTTGCAACTTCAGCCCGAGGATCAATGATGGCAGTGGGATGTACAGCCATGTTCAGGTGAAGGCGACGAGTCCGGTTTCGCGAATGGAGACATAATCGGACGAGCGGCCCTGCTCGGCGCGGCCGATAATAATGTGGTCCAGGACCTCGATGTCCATGACCTTGCCAGCTTCGACCAGTTGGCGAGTGATCCGCAAATCCTCCGCGGAAGGGCTCGGATCGCCGGAGGGATGGTTGTGGACGAGTACAACCGCTGCACTGCTGGTCCGAACGGCCTCCTTGAAAACCTCCCGGGGATGGATCAGGCTCGAATCGAGTATGCCTCGCGTCACTCGCAAGGGCGGACGCCGAAGGCGGTAGCGGCGATCCAGCAAAAGGACCCAAAAACACTCCACATCCAGCCCGAGAGCCTCCGAACGCATGATGGCGGCCGCATCCGCTGGTGTGCGAATCGGGACTGGCGCGGCGTCGCCGCGCGCCGCGAGACGGCGCGCCAGTTCAAAGGTCGCCTTGAGAACCTGGGCCCGGACTCGGCCCATCCCCTTGATCGACGCGAGATCCGAGGTCGACACTTCGGCGAGAGCCGACAATGACCCGTACTCCTGCAGAAGACCTTCGGCGAGATCCGCGACGCTGCGACCCCGCACGCCGCTTCGCAAGATCAGCGCGAGCAACTGCTTGTCGGTCATGTTTTCGGGGCCTACGCGGTCGAAAATTTCGCGCGGACGTTCCTCGGGCGGAACGTCCCGCATGGGGCGGGAAAACGCATAAAATTGTTCCCGCAACATGGGCCGACTCCTGGCAACTTCTTCCGGCATGCCGCCTAGTCCGACTCCTGGTCCAACGTCTTCCCGCAATGCGGGCAAACCCGGGTCTGCTTCTTTTGGGACCGATTCAGCTCCTCCACGAAAGCCGCACCCAGGACGCCGGTCGGCAGTGCGATCATCAGAATGCCCAGAATCGCCGTGCAAATTCCGATGATTTTCCCGAGCGGAGTAACGGGCGCCACATCTCCATACCCAACGGTCGTAATCGTAACAAAGGCCCACCACATCGCGTGCGGAATGTCCCGAAAGGCGCGCGGCTGCGCCTCGTGTTCGGCGTAAAAGGCCAGAGTGGCGAACAAAATCCCCAGCAGAAACACCAGCGAAAAGGTCAGGATCATCTCCTCCCGCTTCGCGCGAAGAACCTTGAACAGGATCGCCGCGGCGTCGGAATATCGACCGATTTTAGCGATCCGCCCGAGGCGCAACAGACGCAACAGCCGCATGACCCGCAGATCCGCGTTCAGCGCCGCGGCATAAAACGGAAGAATCGCCGCGAGGTCAATGAGAGCCATCGGCGACAACGCATACCGCACGCGGCCCAGCAACGGATGAGCATATCGGCCGTCGGCCGTGCACGCCCAGAGGCGCACCGCATACTCGACGGAAAAGATCAGAACCGAAAAGGTCTCGAAGCCCCTAAAAAAGGCGCGATAGCGATTCGCGACTTCGGGCATCGACTCGGCGACAACCGCGACCACGTTCAGAACGATCAGCGCGAACAAGCCGCCGTGCAGCGCGCGCCCGAGCCGACCGGACGTCGAGGAGGACTCGCACCACGCCCAGACCATCGGGCGGATCGCGTTGGCGCCTTTCACAACCATTTTTTCCTGCGCATGTAGATCAGCAGCGTCGTGGAGATCGACAGGACAAGAATCCAAAAGAACAGATATCCGTGTTCCCACTCGAATTCCGGCACGCCCTTCAGGTTCACCCCATACACCCCGCAAATGAAGGACAGCGGCAGGAAGATCGCGCTGATCACCGTCAGCCGGTTGATGACCTTGTTCGTCCGATGGCTGACCATGCCCATATAGAGGTTCAACATTTCATTGAGGACCTCGCGTTCCGTGCGCAGGTCTTCGCTCAACCGCTCCAGGGTCCCGGCAATATTTTCGAGGAACGGTTGCGTGGTTTCGCTCACGAACGGAGATCGGCGAGTCGCCAGTTCATGAAACAACTCGCGGGACGCGGTAACCACCTTTCGGAGCGCCAACAAATCGGTCATTGTCGTGGACACCCGCTTGAAGATGGAGTCATCCACCTCGCCGTACAACTCAATCTGGACGCGCTCGACTTCTTCGGCCAGCGCCTGAAGCGCCCGCCGATACATCTCCGTCAGGTGGTCAGCCAGCTCATAAATCAAAAAGCCGGGGGTTTTGGCAAATTTGATGAAATCCTCGCGGTAGGTCCGGCGGATTCGCCCGATCAGCTCGACCGGCTTCCGCCGATAGGTCACGAGGAATGACCCGCTCACCAGGACATCCAGGTGCGCCGTGCGAAGGCGGCCGTCGCAGATCGAACCTTCGGTGACGGCGAAATGGAGGCAGTCCTCATAGACATCATAGCGGCCTTCCCTGTCAGGCCCGATCACCTCGCGCCGCGCCATCTCGTTCACATGGAGCAATTGCAGCAGTTCATCCGTCTTTCGAGCCGCCTCCTCGTGGTCAGACGCCGACGAGCCGTCGATGTCGATCCAACAGAAATAGCCATCGCGAATCGCGTCAGTCAGAGATCCAAGCGGAATGGAACTCTCGATCTTCCGCTCAAAATCGAATCGGACGGCGGTAATCACGGATCTCATTTCGTGCATCCGTCTTACGTTCGTCAAGAGCGAGGTTCAGCGAACTATGAGCAGGAAGGAGCAGTTCTTCGAATCGGGGTTGCAGGTCTTCACGATTCTCGACACGTAGACGTCTGGCAACCCTTGACGGTCGGTCATTCCGCTTCTGCAACGAGCCCAGTATGCCGATTCGATCGCCTCATTTTTGCATTCGAATCCTCACCGCATTTAGGCCAACTTGCGGAACATTGTGAAACCTCTGTCGATCTGCCTCAGCGCTACGCATGCCTGGATACGATTCGAATTCTGAAAAAAACGCTCTCAGGTTTGGAGGGAGGACTTTTCCTCGAATTCATCATTCCCCGGATGGGCGGAGAATCGATGCCGTTATCCTCTGCCAGCATATCGCTTTTGTGCTGGAATTTAAAGTCGGAGCGAACCGGTTCACTCGAGAAGATCTGCATCAGGTGTGGAATTAAGCTTTGGATTTGAAATACTTCCA
>JANWZO010000016.1 GCA_025054615.1 Kiritimatiellia bacterium | reverse complement strand
GCCTCGTTCGCCCCTTATGACTCATTCGAAGTAATACCATCGCTGCGACCCTCCCGACGACGCCATGGGGTCATTTCTATCGAGTTTGCAAAGGAGACATTTTCAAAGAGTCATGACATTTTCCATTTGCGGGTTTGACACCGATCGATAAGTCATGCACGGTTGATCAACCATTACGAAAGGAATCCATGTTGTCGAATCGAAACACCTGCCTCGCCGCGTTCGCGGCTTTCGCATCTCTCTTTCTGGGCTGTAACCCCTCGAGATCCAATGAGGGAACCGATGTGGACCTGTCCAAAAGCACCGACTTGTTCCGGCCCCCAAAGCCGGCAGATACCGGATCGGTCGCCACCGGCGTCGTGGCCACGGTCAACGGTGTTCCGATCACTCCGGAGATGATTGAGCGCGAATTGAATGCGCGAGCCCAACAGTTGCAACGCCGTATGCCATCAGAGCAGCTTGCGCAAATGTTGCCTCGGCTGCGCTCGCAAATTCTCGACCAGATCATCGCCCGACTGCTCCTCTTGCAGGAGGCGGACCGTCTAGGATTGACCGTATCAGATGAGGAGATGGCCTCCTTCCGGGCCGAGCTCCAGGCGGCTCTCCCCCCTGGGATGGATCTGTCCGCCATTCTCGCCGATCGCGGAATCAGCGAGGAGCAGTTCCGCCGCGAATTCGCCGATGATATCCGCGTCCGAAAGTTGATCGAGCAGGCCGTCTCCAATGCTGTCACCGTCAGCGAGGAAGAAATCCGCCAATTTTATGAGGACAATTCCGAACAGTTCCAACGACCGGAACTCGCAACAGCCCGCCACCTTCTTGTGGCCGTCCGAGAGGGGCAGGACCGGGAGGAGCAACGCAAGAAGGCGGAGCAATTGCGGGAACGACTGATTGCCGGCGAGGATTTTGCCGAATTGGTGCGCAAGGAAACGGATGATCCGGGCAGTCGGGAAACCGGTGGCGTTTACACTTTCCCGCGCGGTCAAATGGTTCCGGAATTCGAAGAGGCGTCGTTCACTCAGCCTATCGGTGAAATCGGAGATATTGTCGAAACCCGCTTCGGCTTTCACATCATCCGGGTTGAAGGCCGCGAACCAGCGCGAGAACTTACATTGGACGAGGTCCGTACAAACATCGCCGCATTTCTGCGCGGCCAGAAGGCATCGGGAATCATTCAACAATACATCAATGAATTGAAGGAAAAGGCCGACATCGTCGTACATCAACCGTTGTGAGCCGACGGCGGTCTTTTCGCCCTTATCCCGCACAGCCCTTTTCAATCCCCCTGTTGCCGGATATAGTGGCAGTATGACGGATTCGGGTTCGCCCCCACGCTCCGGTCTGTCCGACAGCGAAATGCTTCGACTGTTGATGGACAGCCATACAGACCACATCTATTTCAAAGACGAGAAAAGCCGTTTCATCCGCATCAACAGCGCCCTGGCGCGGTGGTTCGGCCTCGATGACCCGGCCCAGGCAATTGGGAAGACCGATTTTGATTTCTTCACGGAGGAGCATGCCCGCGAAGCTTTTCAAGACGAGGCCCGCGTGATGGCCACCGGGATCCCCATCATCGGAAAAATCGAAATGGAAACGTGGCCGGATGGCCGGCGGACCTGGGTTTCCACAACCAAATTGCCAATCCGGGACGAAAACAGGCGAATTATCGGCACCTTCGGCGTATCGAGGGACGTCACCGAACAATATCTTCAGCGGGAAAAGCTAGCGAGGGCCGTTGAGGAACTTCGAAAGGTGAATGAGCGGTACCGCGAAGAGCTTGCCCTCGCCAGCGATGTGATGAGCGCGTTGTCCGCCAATCGGCTCGAGACGTTTCCCGAAAGAAATGGACCGCCTCGTTTGCGATTCCACTACCGATATTCCGCCGCCGAACAACTGAGCGGCGATTTCTTCGTTGTCGCCTCCTACAATTCGCAATCCGCGATCATCTTCCTCTGCGATGTGATGGGCCACGGCATATCAGCCGCCCTCATTGCGGCCATCCTCCGCGTGTGGGTAGGCCAGATGGTCCGCGCCGAGACGCCTCCGGCCGGAATTTTGACCACCCTCAATCGACGCGTGCATTCCCTCTTTTCCGAACCCGAAATTCTTCGTTTCGCTACCGCCTTCTGCGGAGTGATCGATGTGAGCCAGAATACCCTCCGTTATGCCTGCGCCGGACACCCCTCTCCCATATTGATCGACCCGAATTTCGGGAAGGCGCGCGCGCTGTATGACAGCCGCTCGAAGGAACCCGGCCTCGGCCTTCAGCCCAACACCGTCTACGCCGAATGCGAGGAAGTGATGCCGCTAGGCAGCCTCCTGATGGTGTACTCTGACGGCTTGCTGGAATATCAGGCGGCGAGGGAGGGGGCCATCACTCCCGAAATTGAGCTCTGTGAACAAATCAACCGCTATTTCGGGCTGCAACCGGATGCGATCATCAACGATGTGTTCACTCGCGCCCAGGCTGCCGCCAGGACGGGCGTTTCGGACGACATCTGTATCGTAGCCGCGGAAATGATCCAGAGCGCATGAGCGGTTGCCGTTGACGGCGGTCACGCCAAATCAGGCACCGCTTGCAACAGCTCGCGGGTATGGGGGTGGCCGGGATTTTCAAAAAGCCTTTCGACGGGGCCATCCTCAACTATTCGGCCCCGATGCAGGACGACGATCCGCCGGCAGACGTAACGCACGGCCGCCAAATCATGGGCCACAAGAAGCAACGTGAGACCGCCCGCCCGGTGCAGGTCCAGCAACAAATTCAGCACATGCGCCTGGACCGACACATCCAAAGCCGACACGGGCTCGTCAGCAATCAACAGTTCCGGCCTCACCGCAAGCGCCCGAGCAATGCCAACCCGCTGACGTTGGCCCCCGCTGAGTTCGAAAGGGAATCGATCGCCGTAGGAGGCGTCCAGTCCGACCTGCCGCAGCAACCGATCCACAGGATCCTCCTCGCTAGGGGCAGCCGATACGCGGTGGACGCGCAAGGCTTCCCGAAGGGCCTGTCGAACCGTCATCCGCGGATTGAGCGACCCGTAGGGATCCTGAAATATCATCTGGACCTCACGTCGAAATCGGCGCCGATCCGTGCGCATCCATTCGCCGAGCGAACGACCTGCGATCGTGACCGAGCCCGATTCCGGGCGTACAAGGCCGACGAGCAGTCGGGCAAGCGTGGTCTTACCGCTCCCGCTCCCGCCCACCAACCCCACACATTCACCGCGCCAAATATCGAAATTGACATCCTCCAAGGCGAGAAGGCTTCGGCCGCGCGCATGGTAGCGCACCGACACGCCCCGGAGAGAAACAAGAGGCCCCTCTCCGCTCATTTCGGTATCTCCCGCCAAAAGTGACACCGCACACCCTCCTCCATATCGGGAACCCGTTCTGAACAGAGTTTTCTCGCAAAGGGGCAACGGGGATGAAAACGGCAGCCGCCAGGGTAGGCATCAGCGGCGGGAACGACGCCGGGTATACCTTCCAGGCGCTCAAGAGATCCTCGCAATCTGGGCAAAGCCCGCAGCAGTGCGCGCGTATAAGGATGGCGCGGCGAACTGAGGACGTGTTCGGCGGTCCCCTCCTCCACGATCTGACCGGCATACATCACGATGATCCTCCTCGAGATTTTCGAAGCCAGCGCCAGATTGTGGGTGATAAACAGCATTGCTAGATTGGTTTCCCGGGCGAGTCGAATCAGAACGTCGAGGACCTGCTTCTGAACGGTGACGTCGAGCGCGGTCGTAGGTTCATCCGCGATAAGCAGTCTGGGCCCTCCGGCGAGCGCCATCGCGATCATAGCGCGCTGCTGCATCCCACCGCTGAGTTCGTGGGGATACGCCCGCGATACGCGTTTCACGTCATCCAGTCCGACGGCTCTGAATAGGCGCTCCCGTTCGGCCGCCCGGTCGACTTCAGGACGATGGGCCCGCAATACCTCATCGATCTGAAAACCGATGGACCACACCGGGTTCAGTGCTGCGGCCGGCTCTTGAAAGACGTAGGCAACGGAGCCCCCCCGCATGGCGCGCAGCTTGGCGGCATCCGCTTTCAAGACATCCACCCCCATGAGAATGATGGATCCGCCCGTGTAGCGCGCCGGTGGCTCGGGCAGCAGGCGAGCTACGGCCAGCGCCGTGGCACTTTTCCCGCAGCCGCTTTCGCCGACCAACGCGACTACTTCTCCGGCCGCAATGTCAAACGACACGGAATCCACCGCCCGGACGGGCCTTTCCGCGGACCCGAATTGAATAGAGAGATCGCGGACCGATAGAACGATGTCGGTCTGTCCGCCAAGGCCGCCAGCCGGAAGGGGAACGGGTTTCGCGTTCTCAGCGGGGATCGGAGGAAAGACCATAATATTTCTCCACCCCATATGGGAAGAGGTGCGGCTTCCGGTTTCGAAGCCGGCTCTGATGCAGCGTGTAACTCAACGGTTCGGCCACGAAAATCCATGGGGCGTCGTCCATCGCGATTCGCGCAAGCCGGCTGTAAAGCGCCGTCCGTTCCGGCGAGTCTTCCATGACACGGACCTGTTCAAACAGGCGGTCGAATTCGGAGCTCCGGTAGTGTGCCCGGTTTGGGCCCCCGTCCGAATTGGGTCCATACAGGCACTGAAGAAAGTTCTCGGCGTCCGGGTAATCGCCAAGCCATCCGACATAAAACATCTGGGCCTGGCCCCGCTCGAGCTTCTCAAAAAAGGCCGGCCCATTGTTGAAACTAAGACGGAGAGCCACGCCGATCCGATCAAAGAAGGCCGCGATCAGTTCGGCCGCTTGGCGCAACTCAGGATCATCGGCGCGCCCCAGTTCAAGGGTGAGCTCCACCCGGCGGCCCGTTGCAGGGTCGCGTCCCCCTGGGTAACCCGCCTCGACGAGGTAGGCCCGCGCCCGCTCCAAATTGAAGGGGTACGGGTCGTAATCGGGCTCATAGCCCGCCAAGGTGCTCGGAATCGGTCCGCGCGCCCGACGCACTCGCCCGTTGTGCAGGCGTATCCATTCCTCGGAGTTGAACGCGCAGGTAAGAGCCAGTCGCAATGCGCGGTTCGGGCCCACGACCGGATCGTTCATGTTGAATCCGATGTAGTTGATCCGAAGTTGGGGCGAGACGGTTAGTCGGATGCCGCGCGCGGCCAGTTCCGGCAGCAGGTTGCCGTCCGGGCCGATCACCACGCTCCAGTTGTCGCGGGAAATGTCAGACTCATCCAATTCGCCGCGCAAAAACATCATCCATTGCGTGGTCGAATCGGCGATGACATACATCACAATCCGGTCGATGAGGGGCAACGGTTTTCCGGCATCGGCGAGAAGTCCCGCCTGCTCATCCCCGGGCTCCCCTCTCGACGGATAGCGGTCGACGCGCCCGGTTTCAGCCCATTTGGGGTTTCGCTCAAAAATTTTTCGATAGTTCCTGCGCCATTCGATGAGCCGATACGGCCCCGACCCGACCGGCCGCGCGGCAAAGCGATCTCCATAATATTCAACCGCCTCGCGAGGCACGATCGACGCGTAGTGGAGCGCCAGCACCCATAGAAACTGAGGAAACGGTTTCGTGAGCGTGAATTCAACCGTATAGCGGTCGATTGCGCGAAGCCCCTCGACAGGACGGTTGTAATCGGTCGGGCCGGGCCCGCCGCTCGCCGCGCGGAACTCGTCCAGTCCACGAATCCGCCCCTCGAACGCCCACCATCCGGAGGACGCTACTTTGCGGTCCGCCAGGCGCTTGATCGAATAGACCACATCATCCGCCGTCATTTCGCGCCCCCGTCCGCCGGGGAAACATGGATCGTCCGAAAAGTGGATGCCTTTTCGCAGCTTGAAGGTGTAGCGCAAGCCGTCCGGAGAGGTTTCTGGCATCCCATCTGCCAACAAAGGTTCGACGCGATATGGGCGTTCTAGATACGCGATCTGCACGAGCGTTTCATATACCAGGGCGATCGCTTTGGCCGACGCCACATCGGAAACCTTCGCCGGGTCAAACCCGCGAATTCGGGCGGAGGCAAGATAAAGGGTCCGGTCGCGTTCGGCACGGTCCTCCAACAGCGCCCTTCCACACCCCGTGACCAGCAACGCCGCAAGAATCAGCGTCAGGGGATACAGCGGCCGCACGAGGGAACGTCGGAAGGTTGAAGAACATCGGCGGGCAAAAAATTCCATGCTGCAGAATTTACAGAGCATGGAAGCCGTTGGACGAGTTTTTCCAGAGCATGGAAATTATGCGACTCGCCAAACCCGGTTTGGCGTTCCGCGGCATGCGGGTCCCCCAATCCGTTCACCGGAGGAAGGCGACGTCGAGGACCATGAGACCAAACAGAAGCGGCAGATAAGCGACCGAGGCGAGGAGGACGCGGCGCGCGTCGGCATGTCGTTTGTGCTGGGCGAGGTGAAGCCCGGCCGCCAGCAGGGCGGCTCCAAGAAATACAGAGCCCGCCAAATAGACGCTGCCCGTGAGGCCGATCGCGGAAAGGGCGATTGACGCAGGAATCAGAACCAGGGAGAAAAAGATCGCATGACGGAATAGCCGGCAGCCGGAGGGATCGAGGTTGGCGAGCATTTTGAAGCCCGCGGCGCGGTAATCTTCCCGATACATCCAAGAAATGGCGTAGAAGTGCGGGTGCTGCCAGAGGTATAGAATTACGAACAGAATCCAGGCGCCTGCATGAAGGCCGTCGGTCGCTGCGGCCCAACCGACCATCGGGGGAAGCGCCCCCGGAATCGCGCCGATGGACGTGTTGAGCCATGTCACTCTTTTGAGCGGCGTGTACACAAGGACATACAGAAAGGCGGTAAGCAGAACGAGGAAGGCGGACAGGAGATTGACGAGTCCAGCGAGCCAAGCCACTCCACCGAGGACCAGCAGGATACCGTAAGCGAGGGCATGGGCGGGCTCGATATGGCCGGCGGGCAGCGCCCTTTTTCGCGTCCGCTCCATCCGCGCGTCTGCGTCGCGCTCGAGAAAGTTGTTCAGCGCCGCAGCGCCGGCGGCAGCAAGCCCCGTGCCGAACAAAGCGGACAGCAGCGCGAGCGTCCCCTCCCCAGTAAGGCGCCCGTCCGCGCCAAGGAAAAAACCGGAAGCCGTCGTGACAAGGACCATCCCGACGATTCTCGGCTTGGACAGTTCCCAGAGCGCAGCCAGCATCGCCATGAGGGTCCTCCGCTCATGCATGGGAGAATCGC
This sequence comes from Kiritimatiellia bacterium, assembly GCA_025054615.1. Lineage (NCBI taxonomy): Bacteria > Pseudomonadati > Kiritimatiellota > Kiritimatiellia > Kiritimatiellia bacterium. Next base: position 51,637 of record JANWZO010000016.1, on the reverse strand, counting down.
TCAGTGGTGGACGGTGGTCTCAACAGTTGTCTCCCAGCCCTCCGGAAACGGGAGCCAGGCGCGAGACCGGTAATCGCTCAGGGTCAGGGCGATCATAATGACGAAAAAGATCACGCCCGCGCCGGCGCACAGGCGCGTGATGGGCGCGGCGAAACGGAGATGCATGAAGTACACCGCGACCAAAAAGGCTTTGAAGACCGCAATACCGACCGCGATGACATCATTCAAAAACCCGAAATCGAGAAATGCAACCCAGACAGTGACGACGGTCAGAACCATCAGAGTGGCAATGACCGCGAGATACACTCGTATGGGCATGACATGTTCGCCGCTCATCAGTGCCTCCCCACCAGGTACAGCAACGGGAACAGGAAAATCCAGACAATGTCGACGAAATGCCAATACAGGCCGGTGACTTCAACCGGGTTGTAATAGGCCGAGCTATATCGACCCTGCAAGGTTGTGACAAGAAGCCAGATCATCAGACCGGCGCCAATCACCATGTGAAGCGCGTGCATGCCGGTCATTGAAAAATAGAGTGAATAGAATAATTGGACGTGGGCCGGATTGGCCGTTTCAAATGCGTGCCGCAGATGGTCACCCACCTTCGTGCCGGACGCTTCCAGTTTGGCCAGCTCGGCAGCCGGATCGAGATGGAAATTCGGGCCGGGCACGAGGTGGTGCTCATATTTCCCGGAGTATTCCACCACCTTGACGCCGAGGAAGACCAACCCCAGGACGAGGGTCAATACGATCCAGAGCGCCGAAGCCCTCGGTTTGTCGGTCTGCGCCGCATGTACGGCCAGCGCCATCGTGAGAGATGAGGCAAGCAGCACCGCGGTATTGAACCCTCCAAGTCCGATGCTCAGAAGATGGCTGCCGACCACCCACGCCTCTGGATAAATCGACCGATAGATTGCATAGGCGGCAAAAAGGCCGCCGAAAAACATGACCTCGGTGACGAGAAAGATCCACATGCCGAGCGTCGCGGATTCGCGCTGTTGCACAGCGCTTTCGAAGTGATGCGCGACATGCGCGCTGGCGTGGGCGTGGCTAGACACGGTGGCCCTCCGGAATTGGATGAGCGGTCGGGACCCAAGTCACGGACGGCTTGTCGTAAGCGTAAGCCTCCTGGGTCACGACGGGCGTGGTCAAAAAGTTCTCCGTCGGAGGCGGTGACGACGTTTCCCATTCCAATCCGCGGGCGTCCCAAGGATTGGCTGGCGCCCGCTTGCCCTTGAACAGCGACCAGATCATATAGCCGGCCATGATGAGATAGCCCGCCCCGAGCACAGAGGCGCCGGCCGTCGACATCACATGCAGGATCTGAAACTCTTCGGCATAGGTGTGATACCGCCTGGGCATCCCGTGATAGCCGAGCTGGAACTGCGGGAAGAAGGTAAGATTGAATCCGACGAAGATCACGATCGCCGCGAATTTGGCCCAGCCTTCTGGGTACATGCGTCCGGTGATCTTTGGCCACCAGAAGTGGAGCCCCCCAAGAAAGCCCATGACACCGCCGCCAACCATGACGTAGTGGAAATGGGCGACCACGAAGTAGGTGTCGTGGAGATGAATGTCGGTTGCAAGCGTACTGAGGAAGAGGCCCGTGAGCCCGCCGATCGTGAACAGCCCGAGGAATCCATAGGCATACAGCATCGGCGTTTCAAAGGAGACAGACCCTTTGTACATGGTCATGATCCAGTTCAGGATCTTGATCGCGGTTGGAATCGCGACGAAGAAGGTCAGGAAGGAAAAGATCAGGCCGGCATAAACCGATTGTGAGCTTACGAACATGTGATGGCCCCAGACAAAGAAACCAATCACTGCAATCGCCAGCGAGGAAAAGGCGACGAAGGTGTATCCGTATAACCTGCGACGGGAAAAGCAGGAAACCAGCTCGCTGACGACCCCCATGCTCGGCAGAATCATGATGTAGACGGCCGGATGTGAGTAGAACCAAAACAGATGCTGGAAAAGGACGGGATCCCCTCCGAGGGCGGGGTCAAACAATCCAAATCCGAAGAAACGCTCAATAAAAATCATCACCAGCGTGATTGCAACCACCGGCGTCCCGAGAATAACCACGAGGCTTGTCGCATACATGGCCCAGATGAAGAGGGGCAGGCGGAACCACGTGAGGCCCGGCGCGCGCATCTTGTGAATGGTGACGATGAAATTCAAAGCCGTCATGATCGACGAGAATCCGGCAATAAATGCACCGGCCACAGCCAGGATCACGTGAGAATTCGCGTACATGCTGCTGTAGGGCGTGTAGAAGGTCCAACCGGTATCGACACCTCCGCGTACGATGGCGCCGAGCGCAAGCAGACCGCCCGCCATGAATACATACCAGCTCAACAGATTCAGTTTCGGAAACGCGACGTCCTTCGCCCCGATCATGATCGGCACAAGGAAGTTGCCGAGGACAGCCGGGATCGACGGAACGAGGAAGAAAAAGATCATCACGATGCCATGCATCGTGAATAGCTTGTTGTAGGTTTCCGACTGCAACAGGTCGGCTTGCGGCGTCATCAGGTCCAGCCGGAAAATGGCCGCCGCGGCGCCGCCAAGGAGAAAAAACACCGTCAGACTGATGAGGTACAGAATGGCGATACGCTTGTGATCGACGGTGAAGAGCCACGATTGGATCGAGAACCGATTCGAGAGGTAACTCTTCGGCGTATCATCTGCCGTAGCCAAAGCCGCGTGACTCATATCAGTTCGACGCTCCCGCTAAACTTTTGATGTAAGCAACCAGTTGCATCAACTGGTCCTCGGTCACGATTCCTTTGAATACCGGCATGACCGGAGCATAACCAGCGACAATCTTGGCCTGTGGATTCAGAATAGATTCTCGCAAATAATCCTCATCAGCGATTACCTCGGTGCCATCCGCCAATCGTACTGTGTGGCCGAATACCCCGACAAGATTCGGACCCAGCGCGCCGGAATTGGGATTGTGACATGTCTGACATCCCAGTTGCACAAACAACCGCTCGCCTGCCTGGACGGGCGTCTCAGTCATCGCGACGCCCGTCTGACCAACAAGCCACTTCTCATAATCAGCAGGCGTGAGGACATAGACCCATCCGCCCATCATGGAGTGCTCAGTACCACAATACTCCGTGCAGAAAAGCCGATACTTACCCGGTTTCGTTGCCTGAAACCAAAGGCGAGTGTAGCGGCCCGGAAGGACGTCCTGTTTCACACGAAATGCGGGAATGTAAAAGCTGTGGATCACATCTTCGGAGGTCATCGTCAGTTGGATGGGTTTACCGGCAGGGATATGCAGCGTATTAATTTCACGCTTGCCGTTGGGGTGCTGCAGTTTCCACATCCACTGCTTCCCGGTTACGAGAATTTCCATCGCGTCAGCGGGCGGACGGGCGGCTGCGAAATAGACCTTAGCGCCCCACCCGAATAACACGAGCAGGATGACGAGCAATAAACCTCCGGCTGCCAGTTCCAAGCGGCTATCTTCGTGCGGTCTTTCAGGGGTTACCCCCCCCGCACGTCGGCGGAACCGAACACCAAAAACCAGCACCAAACCTGCGGCCAGGAGCGTGAAAAATACGCTAATGGCAACAAGGAATATGTAGATGGCGTCCACCTGGGGCGCCAAAGTCGATGCCTGCTCGGGCAACAATCGAAATACGTTGTTCATCGGATATCCACCGGGCCCCCCTTTATGCGGCAGCCGGCGTCAGCATCCTGCTTCGTTTCTCGCGACGCCAGGAGACCCAGACAAAGCTTCCAACCGCGACCACGGTCACCGTGCACCCGAACCGCACGAGATTCATGATGGCTGCACTATAGCCGCCAACGACGGGATTGTAGTGATAGCAGAGGAGGAGAAGTTGGTCCACCGGATTCCCGATCCTTCCAGAAGACGCCTCGACGAGAGCCAGTCGGACATCGCGGGGCGAGTACACCACTCCATAAAAATAATGCGACAGCTTTCCGTCCGGCGTGGCCACCATAATTCCACTGCCGTGCGCAAACTCCTTGGCCCGCTCATCCCACGCAAAACGAAAGCCGGCCGCCTCGGTAACGGCTTTGATGGCGGGCTCATCCGCAGTTAGAAAATGCCAGCCGGACTCCGCGCCTGGTCTGGCCAATTCGCGGACATAACTGGCCTTTTTCTGCGCGGCCAAGACATGCGTCTCCGTATGGTCAAAGCTCAACGTCACAATTTCATAATCCTGTCCGGGTTCGAAGGCCACCTGGCGCATAACCTCGACGATGCCGTTCAGCACGAGATTGCAGAGCATCGGACATTTGTAATAGACGAGCGCGAAGACGACGGGACGGTCCTTGAAATACGTACCCAACGGGACGATGCGACCCTCTTCATCGCGGACCGGCACATCCAAGGGAAGGGTGGCGCCGAGCTTCTGCTCAAATCCCGTCCGCTTCAAAACCTCCGGTGGCGGGGGTTCCGTTTTTTGCTCCATCGGCAAGGAGCGTGTCGCTGCGCTCGCAACGGCAACCCCCCACCCCGCGAGGGCAATCCACATGACGCCGCGCCAGATCACGGCGTATCCTCCGCATTTCTAGCCGGGAGACCGCGCTCAGCGAGAATTTCCATCGCCCGCTCGACAGGAATCCGAACGATCCCGGCGCGCTCGTCAACCCACGCATATTCGGAGATCGACGCGCGCTGCCGTGCGTATTCCTGCGCCCAAGTGGCCGGCTCATCGACCTGAAGGCGAGGTTCGGGCGGAAGAACCCGGTGCTGGCGGACAAAATCGACCACGGCCCGATCGGCCAGGTCAGAGCGCTTATCGAAAGCCACGAAGATCCCTCGGAGCAACAATAAGGTGCCCACGGTGAACAGCCCGACAAATCCCACAAATCGGAGAATCGCCCGCGACGGGATATCTCGGTCCGCGTAGTCTGGACCGCTCGGATTCTGCGTCGTCTGGCTCATCTGATTATGCATCGGATGCATCGGCTTCCCAACCTGTATCGTGCTCTTCCGGATGCGCCAATATATGTGCGAATCGAGGGTCATTCAACGGCAGCAATGGCCGTTTTTGGAGATTCCCCAGGAAGACGAACAGCCAGAGGCCAAACATGCCGATCGGCGCGGCCAGATCCGCCCATGAAATGTGGAAATGCTCATGGCGAAACGCCGGCATCAGCGTCCAAAAATAATCCACAAACCTCATCACGAGCAGGCCACCGGCAATCCACGAGAGGGTCCGGGCGTTTTTCTTGACCGCTTTGAACAGCATCAGTCCGAACGGAATGAAGAAATGGAAGACCGCCAGACCAGCCGCAATCTGCGTCCACGGTGCGTGGCTGCGATGCGCATAATATTCAATTTCCTCCGGCAGATTCCCCGACCAGATAATGACCAACTGGCTGACGTTCATGTAGGTCCAAAGGATGGTGAACGCAAAAATCATATTTCCAATGTCATGGAACTGCTGGACGCCGATGACCGAACCGTATCGGCTGTCGGCGGAGAGGATGCGGGCAACGATCGCCATGAGACAGAGGGTTGACACCCCCTGCCCCACCATCATGATGGCGCCATAGATCGAAGAGTACCATTTGGGTTCAACGGACATCGCCCAGTCGAAGGCGGCGAACGTCACGGCAAGCCCGAAGATCACCAGGCCGATGCCGCTCAACATCCGCATCTTGCGACCATAGAGTTCGCGTTCCGCGGGCCGAGCATCCTGCAAGGCCGACCACGTTGTCAGGAGCCACGTCAGTCCGATCCAGATTGCAAAATAAATTCCCGTGCGGATGAAAAACCATGGCAGATTCAGATACATGCCCTTGTGCTGCATGACGTGCTCAAGGACATGGTCGTGGTGTTTCGCAGGATTCACCCAGGCATAGAGCCGGTCCATTCCGAAGGCGATCGGAATAAAAAGCACGAGGATCAATGGAAAGGTCCGAGCTGCCGCCTCATAGGGCCGCTGCAGGCAAAAGCTCCAACGGCCAGATGCCAGATGATGAATCATCAGCAGCCCAAGGCCGCCGGACGCAAAAGCAAACACATACATGAATCCTGCAAGCCAGGACTGAAAAAACTGATCAGGCCCGATGACAAACCAACTGGCGATCGTCGCGCCCGTTCCGACGATGCCCACAGCCAGCGCTTTGAGACGGAGGGATTGGAGTCGTTCGTTCATGCGGTCATCGTCCTACCCTGGCCGCCTCGAGCGCGGCCCGATGTTCCGGAGGAACATCTTCGATCGTCGCGTTTCGGCTCAACTGTAGCGCCCGGATATAGGCGACAATCGCCCAGCGGTCGCGAACCGGAATCTGATCCGCATAGTTCGGCATCTGACCGAATCCGTTTTTGATGGCGCTGTAAAAATAGCCGGGCGGCGAATCGCGAAGCCGTTGCTCATGAAAGGACGCCGGCCGCTTGAAACCGCGTTGCACGACCATGCCATTGCCGGAACCCGACATATCATGGCACGGCATGCAGAAAATATTATATCGCTCTTGGCCTCGGGCGAGGACCTCGCGGGTCACGGGGAATGGAAAAGTTTCGGCTGGCTTGCCGTCCACAACCCCATCGTGAAGATGCTCATCGTCTTTGAGCAGCCCGATTGCCACGGTGCCCTCGGGGATGGGTCGGGAGGCTCGCTGATCGCTGAAAAATTCACTGCGTTGCAGCGGCCTGTACTTGGGCTGGTCGTACATGGCCTGCCGCAATTCGCAACCGGTGGTGGCGAGTGCGCCAACGATCAGAATCTGGGACATTAGTCGTCGCATGGCCTTCAGTTTAGCGTGGGCCCATCGTGCGGGTCCGGCGCGCCATCTTCTAGCGGAGCCACTCCCACGAAATTCGCACCCGTGGATTTGAGGAGGGCGGCCGTCTTCTCCTCGTCGAACAGGGGATCAGTTGCCTCTACCACCAAAACGAATTTGCTTGTCGTGGCATCGTCGACCCGCGGCGCAGAGAAGACCGGGTGATGGGGGCGTGGCAATCCGTTCCGCACTAGCATACCTACAAAGGCAGTCAAGCCCGCGGCCAGAATTGCGCACTCAAAGACGATAGGGATGAAGTTGGGCCAACTGAAATAAGGCCGTCCCGATACGATATGGGGATACTGGATCATGGACTGCCAGTATTGGAGGGCGAACCCGCCTAAGGCGCCCGCCATGGCGCCGGCCAGCACAAGACCTGCCATTCGGCTCCGGGGCAGACCGAGGGCGTCGGCTAAGCCATGCACGGGGAAGGGAGTGAGGGCATCAATGCGCTTGAACCCGGCATCACGCACCTTGCGCGCCGCCTCCACCAGCGCTTCTGGCGTTTCGTACTCGGCTACAAGGCCGTAAATCTTTGGGCTGTGCTCGGGATCGGTCATGACTCAATGGGGATGCGCTTTCTTCTTGTGGAGAAGTTCCCTCAGCTCAAAAGCGGCGACGGACGGGACAAACCTCAGGAAGAGACACATCATGAATCCAAAAAACCCGATGGTGCCAATGAACATCGAGAAATCGAAGATGGTCGGCGTGTACATACCCCATGAGCTTGGGACGAAATCCCGGTGCAGCGTTGTCACCAGGATGACATACCGCTCGAGCCACATGCCAATGTTGATAACGATGGATATCACCCAGACAATTCCGGTGTGCAGGCGAATCTTCTTGAACCACAACAACTGGGGAATCACGCCGTTGCACAAAATTAGCGCCCAGTAGCTCCAGCCGTACGGACCGAACATACGGTTCCGCATCAGAAATTCCTCATGGGGGTTCGCGCTGTAGACGAGAGCGATAAACGCTTCCATCGCATACCCGTAGAGGACAATCAGGCCCGTCGCGAGCATCACCTTCGAAATCACGTCCAGGTGCTTCTGCGTGATGAAATCCTTGAAGCCGAACAGGGCCCGCACTGGAATCGCGAGCGTCAGGACCATGGCGAAACCCGAATAGATGGCGCCAGCAACGAAATACGGCGGAAAGATCGTGGTATGCCAGCCGGGTAACTGGGAAACGGCGAAATCCAAGGCGACGATGCTGTGCACGGATACCACCAGGGGGGTTGAAATGCCGGCCAGCAAGAGATAGATGATCTCGTAACGCTGCCAGTGGCGAGCGGAGCCGCGCCAACCCATGGCAAAAATGCCGGCAATGACCTTGGTGATCCTATTCTTGGCGCGATCTCGCAGGCTCGCGAGGTCGGGGATCAAGCCCGTGTACCAGAACAGCAGAGAAATCGTGAAGTAGGTCGAAACCGCGAAGACGTCCCACATCAGAGGGCTGCGGAACTGCGGATACATCTGCATCACGTTCGGATAGGGAAACAGCCAGTAGGCGAGCCAGGGTCGGCCGGTATGAAGGAGCGGGAAAAGTCCCGCGCACATGACGGCGAAAATCGTCATCGCCTCGGCAAAACGGTTGATGGATGTCCGCCATTCCTGTCGAAACAGGAACAAGATGGCGGAGATCAACGTCCCGGCGTGGCCAATCCCAATCCACCACACGAAATTGATGATGTCGAAGGCCCAAGCGACCGGCTGGTTGTTGCCCCAAATGCCGATACCCATGCGGAGCAAATGTCCGATCGTCAGGAACAGAATGCCTGCGACCAGGAACGTAATTCCCATCGCGACGGCCAATGGCATGGGCGTCTTCCCCGACAAAATCACGCCATTGATCTTGTCGGTCGCGGAGTCATAGGTGTGTCGGAGGTCTACGACCTCCGGAATCTCTTCATACCCCAATTTCGCCTCTGGAGCGGTAGCGGACATCAGGCATGTTCCCCGTGGGCCGTTTCAACGGCCGGTTGTTCCAGATCGGGATTCGGGTTGCGCACCTTCGCCAAATAGGTCAGCCGCGGACGCGTGTTGAGCTCGACCAACATGCCGTAATTCAGCGGCAAGGCGCGTAACTTGGCGACCGGGTCCTCTGGATTGTTGATGTCGCCAAAGACGATGGCCCGCGTCGGGCAGGCCTGTTGGCAGGCAGTTTGAAGGCCGTCCTGAACCACGTCGACAAGACGCCCCTTCTTCTTCGCCTCGATCCGTGCCTCGCTGATGCGCTGCACGCAGAAGGTGCACTTTTCCATCACCCCTCGCGCGCGAACGGTCACGTCCGGATTTCGCTGCAGTTTTAGCGAAGGCGTGGTGTGATCAGCAAACTTGTAGAAGTTGAAGCGACGGACTTTGTAGGGGCAGTTGTTTGAGCAATAACGGGTGCCGACGCATCGGTTGTACACCATCTGGTTCAGGCCTTCGCGGCTGTGCACGGTCGCGGCTACAGGGCAGACCGCTTCGCATGGCGCATTCTCGCAATGCATGCAGGTGACCGGCTGCAGTGCGATCGCCGGATTTTGTGGATCACCGACAAAATATCGATCAACCCGGATCCAGTGCATTTCCCGCCCGCGTCGTACCTGATCCTTGCCGACCACCGGAATGTTGTTTTCGGCCTGGCAGGCAACGACACAGGCGTTACAGCCGATGCAGGCATTGAGATTGACCACCATTCCCCACTGGTTGCCCTTGGTGTAATCGAAGTCCGGGTAGATGGAGGGTGGTGTTTGACCGAACTCGTCGTACTTCCTGACAAAATCGGGCTTCTTCCTGAACTCATCCAGCGTCGCGGATCGATATAATCGTGCGTGGTGTTTCTCGCTCAGGCGGTGGTGTTCCTGGGTCGTCACGACGACGGATGTCTCCCCAGTATCGCGCGCGAGACCTACAGTAATCCATGGCTGGGCAGTGGACCTTAGAGCGAATGCGTTGAAGCCGGCGCCATTTCCCACCCGGCCGGCACGGCTCCTGCCGCCACCCATCAAAACCGTGGCGCAGTCCTCCGGATGGCCGGCCTGGACAAACACAGGGGCCCTCACCTTGTAACCGCTGGAAATCAATTCCACCACGAATCCGTTCCGTAAACGCCTCAAGGCAGCCGTCTGGGGCGCAAGGAGCACGACATTGTCCCAGACAATCTGCGTCATGGGTCGCGGCACTTCCTGAAGCCACCCGTTGTTGGCGTAACGCCCGTCCCAAGTTCCATAATCGGGCTGGAAGGAAAGCTCCAACTCAGAGGCGCCCAAAGCTTTCTCAACAGGGGGTTCCGACGCCAGTCCGCGTTTGACTCCTACAGTTTTCCCGGCAAAAGCGGATCCGTGGACGAGGCCATCGTGAAGCCAGCGGCGCCACTGTTTCTCAAAATCGGGCGCATTTTGGGCCTGGGCCTTCCAATGCTCCTGGACGAGTTCCAACCCTTTCTTCCCGGTTTGCCCCAGAAGCGCCGCCATAACCTCATGAGCCGAGCGCCCGCTGTAGAGAGGCTCGATCAGCGGCTGGATGATCGAGGCTGTACCGTCGAAAGCTCGGGCATCGCTCCACTCTTCGAGATAATGCGTCGCAGCGATATGCCAGCGACACCATCTGGACGTTTCGTCGCGATAAAGGCTGTGGTGGACGCTGAAGGGGACCTTTTGCAGAGCTTCTTCAAACTGGCAATCTGCCGGCGCGGTGTAGACAGGATTCCCCCCCAGGATGAAGAGCATCTTGACGAGACCGGCTTTCATGTCCGCCGCCAGCTCTTTGATCGATTCCGTCTGGGAGCCCTGAAAAACTTCGACTGGCGGAAGCATTTCGACGGTTTTGCCAAACGCATCGAGCGCCTCGTTCATGGCGTGCGCCAAGGCGTGGACGATCGGCGGTTGATTTTCGCCCGCCAGTACCACGGCGGCGCCCCGATGACGTTTGAGGTCTCGAACAACCGCCTCAATCCATGCCTTTTCAGCGTCGCCGGGACCGGCAGCCGCATCGATGCCCAACCCCCGCGCGATTGCGCGCGCGATCCACTCCACACGACTTGCACGGACCGCCAAGCGATGGTCAGCCTGCCCACCTGTAATACTTGCCGAGGATTCGACCACATAGAGGCGGCTCATGCCCTCGGTCGAAAGCGGCGAATGGCGCGAGGCAAAATCCCGTGCGTATCGAACGTGACCGGGACCGCGACCGAGAAAGTCGCTGTCCAGCGAGAGCACAACAGCGGCCTTGTCGAAGTGATATCGCGGCCACAAAGGCTCTCCAAAGGCAAGCTCGGCCCCGGCGAAGATGTTGTCGTGATTGACCGGCTCGTAGACGTGCCACTTCGCCTGAGGAAAGCGTTCGAGAAGGCTGCGGATCTGGGCGATCAGGGTCGGAGAGGTTACCGATTCGGTCAGAATGCGTAGACCGGCACCCTGAGATAACTGGAGTGAAACTAGCTCGTTTTCAACTTCGCGAATGAACTGATCCCATGTCGCCTGACGGCCAAATTTTAAGTGCGCTTGAGAGCGATCGGGATCGTACAGTTGGAGGACCGATGCCTGCGCGAACAAGCTCGATCCGCCCAAGCTTGCCGGGTGCAACGGATTGCCCTCGATTTTGGTCGGGCGACCCATGTGGCTCTCGGCCAGAATCCCCTCGGCATAACCCGCATGGACAAAAGAAGTTGCAAAAAACAGCGGTTTGCCGGGCACCACGTCCTCTGGCGCCCGAACGTAAGGCACAATCTTCTCCTCAGGTTGCTTGGTGCACGCGGTCAGCCCCGCCAGCGCCAGAGACGCCCCCATGAGCCGAAGGAAATCACGGCGGTCGATCGGATCCCATTCAGCAACGGCGGCGTACCGTTCCAGCGAGTCCCGGAGGTTCTTCGGGTCTGCGCCTCGCGATTCGGCGAGCTCCTCCAAGCTGCGCCACAGCGCGGTAGAATTCGAGCATCGGCTCTCGGACAGGGCCCGCTCGAACAGGGCTTCCGCGCCCGCCGTAACAGATGGATTTCGATCGCTCATCGATGGCACAAATTGCAATCGAGCATTTTATAGTGTTCAGTGTCGATCTTGTATTCCTTCACCAGTTGCAATCCCACTTCCCGCTGATTGGGCGGTGGCTGCCACGCCATGTCAAAAATTTTATCTTTCGGACGCACATAATTCTCCGGAGCGCGGTGGCAATCGAGGCACCACTGCATGTACAGGTCATTTGCCTTGTAAACCAGCGGCATCTCGTCGACCCGCCCGTGGCAGGTCGAGCATCCGATTCCTTTGGCCACATGGATGCTGTGGTTGAAGTAGGCAAACTGGGGCAGGTCGTGCACGCGAGTCCATTGCAGCGACTCACCGGTCCTCCAGCTCTCTCGAACCGGTTCGAGCATAGGAACATCGGCAAAGATCATGGAGTGACAATTCATACAGGTCTTTGTCGGCGGAATGCCGGCAAACGCGGCGTCCTCGACGGACGTATGGCAATAACGGCAATCGATCCCCATGTTGGCATGGTGCTTGTGACTGAAGGGAATTGGCTGCGCGCGGGCTACCCCGACCTCCGTGGTGTACGGCGAGCGCGTGAGCTGGTCCAACGCGACAAGGGCGCCGGTAATGAGAAAAACCAGACCAACGATACTGAATCGCGCAATCGTGTTCGCGGATCGATGAAAAACTTGCGCCATTCTCTAATTCAAAAGTTGCTGCGAAGCACAATGAGTCGCTGGGTCACTGTTACCAAGCCAACGAGCCAAGTCTCGCAACGACTGCGTGATAATTAGAGTAGCTTTAGCGTTGCGTCAAGCAGAGGCGCTCAAAAAGTTGAGCGCCGCCGCCAGCTTATTCCGGCAGGTTGACGCGGATCTGGTAGGTCCGGTTCGTGGCCGCCGATGGGTGCGGACTGGTTAGCGTCCCATCATCGATCCAGGTGATTATCCCGCCCGTTCCCGGTATGGCATTTGTCGTTGCCTGTAACCAGTGGGCATTATTATGCGGACCGCTGTTGGCGTACCAGACACGGTATTCGCGCTGGAGTTTGCTCGGGAATCGGATGGCAAATCCTCCGGCATTCGTCGGCATGAGGGAAGTCCACTTCAGAAAATCAGCAGGATCGTTGAGCGCCGTGTTCATGATCCATTCATCAGCGTTGCGAACGCCGTCGTTGTCAGTGTCATTCCACGCATCGGAGGGGTTCAAGGGATTGAGAAACCCGTATTGGTCCTCAATCAGGTTGGGAATACCGTCCTGATCCCAGTCGGACATGGTCGCCCGAAGGCCGATGCTGAATGAGAAGGATCCGGACCCGAACAGTTCAACCTGGTGGGTTTGCGCCTGATTCCTCATGTTTCGGGTGAAAACGTTCGTGCCGCGTTGCGGATGGTCCACCGCCGCCGGGTTGTATGCGGTGTTGTGGCCGGAATCTCCGTAGGCGATTTCGGCAGAAACCGTGAACTGATAAGCGGTGTTCGCCAACGTCAACACGCCGCCGTTCGTGACTGCCGGGGTGAGCGTCCGCTGTCCGTTGAGGAGCAGGTCATAGAGATTTGGCGACAGGCCATGCCGGATGTAGAGCGTCTGACCGGCCATCCCGCCAGCCAGGTGGTAATCGACCCGGAACCGCCAGCTCTTCGGTTGAAGGGTGACGATTTTCGTGATATCGCCGTCGGACGATACCATTCGCCATCCATTGGTCCAATAGGTGAAGCTGTAGAGATTATTGACGTACGTGCTGGTTCCCCCACCCTTCGTAGCCCACCAATCCTTGAGACCGGATGTGCGGTAGGCGCGGATCGCGCCATTCGTGAATGCATTGAAATCCCCTTCTTCCTCGCTTTCCGTGCCCGGGTAGGAGACGGGGTTGCCGATGGCCTGGAATACTCGACCGCTGAGGATATCGCGTGTCCATGCCCCAACCATTCGGCCGCCGATCCGCTCAAATATGGCGAAGACTCGATCATTGAAGAGGAGATATTCGTCTTCGCCATCGAGGTCGACATCTTCGGCAACGGCCTGCGGGGTGGTGATGGTCGGCGCGATTGCCGCCCACGCGTCGACCCGGCGCTGCTGACGGGCAAACCGCGTCTGGGACTGAGCGTATCTGGCGAAATCGGCCAGCAGGTCAAACGTGGTGTCGGGGGACACATAGGTCCCGAGGCTGAACCTCTCAAGGTTCCTGTTGTCCTCGTCGTGGAACGCCGTCTGGAACCCGGAGGCATGCATCACGGCGCGGCCCAGTTTTCCGATATTCGTGTCCGCGATGGACTTCACGGAATCCCAAGACTGCGAAACGATCCCGCCGACGTACAGCATGCCGTACTGCGTCGGCACCTTCACGCCGGTCCGGATGTCGAACCGGTTGGTCATCAGGCCGTGCTCGGCGCCCGCCAAGCCGACATACCAGTTGTCGTAATTCCCGCGCGACGCGTGCTGAATGTAATTGTGGCTGAGCTTGTTCGTTGCGACAGCGCCACGGTTGATGACCGTCCACGAATCGCCGGCGCCATCGCGGTTCAAATCGACCTGATGGTTGAGCACGTCTTCAAGCGCGACGATTTCGATCCAGGGCCGGTTCGCGATCCAGCGGACATTTCGGTCGTAGGCATCGGCGTTTAAACCCGATCCGAAATCCTCCCAATTGCCGAAGAGCACGAGAATCTGATCCTGCGCCCACGCCCGCGCGCGTCGGCTGAAAATTCCTCGCAATGGCATGTTCAGACCGCGATCATGATTTTGGAAGCGGTAGGTGGACGCGAAATTGTGAATCGCGAACGTCTTGATGCCGTTGATCTGGTTGATCTGGTAGCCGCCCTGGCTCAGCGATTCCGACCGGCCAATCCAGTAGAAAAGGTGCGTGTCCTGGTCGACCAGTGTCGCCTGATATCCCATCGTGGAGATTTTGCTGAAGACATCCGCATCGAGCACGCGCTCCGGCGTCCAGAAGACCGTCCCGGGACCGAAAGTCACGCCGTAGAAGTGGTGTAGGAACTCGCGCGCAAGCGCGTCATTGTCCACGTTATATTCCGGCGTGTAATAAGGCAGGATATGGTCGGAGAATGTGCTGGCGAGCAGCCGAACGATTCCGGTCTGAACGAGGCTCCGAATCCAGTCGTTGAACGCCGGACCATCGCGCCAGGGCGTGCCGAAGGCCGGATCGACCGAAGCCCATTGGATCGCGGAGGCCAGCGTCGGGGTGATGTGCAGATTCACCGGCTTCTTGTAGACCTCATGAATGGCTAGGAGGCGGTGATAGCCCGCGCCCTGACCATTGTTGATCAGCCGCTGGATGTCACTGCCGGGCAGGATGTGCTGGTTGCCGTGGGCGACCATCGCGACCTTGGCGCGGCCGGCAAATGTGCCCTTGTTGAAGTAATGGACCAAGGCATTCTGAATCTGGCCCTGCGCCTGCCAGTAATCCTCGGCGACGTGATCGTCGTAGATCGTATCCCGCGCGTCATTACGCCCTCCAATATCTCCCGCGCCAGGACGCCCGCCGGAGCCGCAGGAATTGCAGGTTCCATCCTTCACGGTGAAAACCTGGAAATTCAGCGAGCTGACATTTCCGATCCAGCCTGCGTCGAAGAGGGCCTGGCGGCTGATGCTGAATTCGACGGCGTCAAGTTCGGAATTGTAATAGGACGCGCGGAATCCGGTCGGATGATTCTGGTCGCGGCGCTGGACGCCGAAGGCCGTCAGGTTACCGCCATGTCCCATCAATGTGGAGTTACTGGTCGGATTCGTGTCCACATAAACGGCCCCTTGCCCGGACTGATAGGCGGCCACCACCACCTCCCAGCGCATGCTGGTCACCAGGTCGACGTCATCCGGCAGGGCCATTTCTCCAGCGAGCGGATTGCCGGTGTCGATCACCACGTAGATATCAAGATTGCCCTCCTCTGCGAGCGTCACTAGGTCATGCAGGTCGACGCGGAAATAGAATTCCCCGCTCGCCGCGCCGCCATCGCGAGCGTAAAACGCAACGAGGTCACGAGAAGAGTCGAACCCGTCCCATGCCATATAAACGTCCCCGCCCTGGTTGTTGGGGCCATCCCCCTCGTATTCATCGAGCACGACCAAATCGCTCCACGTCCAATCCGTAAATTCACCCCAATTCGTGACCCCGTTGATGACGCCCAGGACATTCGTCCCGCGGCCGATCACGATGGAACCCTCGGGGGGCGCGCCACAGTGCTCCGGCCAACGCGGGTTGGTACCGTTGATGAACTCGAGGAGGTTGTAATACTCATTCGTTGTGCTGCATATGACGTCTAGATCGGGGTTCCCGAATGCGCCGTGAACCGTGCTCGTGATGGGCAGGCCGGTTCTCAGACTTCGCTGGCCAATCACACCGGAATCCAGCGGATCTAGACCATACTGGACTTCCCAGCCATCCGGCAGACCATCGCCGTCGGTGTCCTTCATCAACGGGTCGGTTTCCAGGTACACCGCATTGCTGTAAGCTGAAATCAGGGCGGGTCGGTCTATGTGGCGCGAGAGCGCGCCGCCGATCCTAGGCACGGCCGCATTGGTCAATTGCGCCGTGACGACACCTGTCACCGGGTGCGCCAGTCCAATATCGACGAACCCGTTGAAGTTTTTGTCTTCGCCGTACCCGTCGCTCAGACCGTCCGCGTCGGTATCGGGCGTGGTCGGGCTGGTTTCAAGCCAGGTCTCGCCGACATCGATGCGGTCATTCGGCCAGTTGCGCGACAACGACGGCGCAGCCGTTGGCGCCAGCGACGCGCCGTCCCCGTCGGTCCACCCGTTGCGGTTGCGATCTTCCACTCCATCCGGAATACCGTCATAGTCGCTGTCCGGATTGTTAGGATCGGTCATCGTGCCTTGCACGAGCCGAGTCCGGTCCCCGCCTTCCGACACGCTGTTGACGCCCGGCACGAGGCCGAAATTGTCGAGGGTGTTGAAGAACGGCGGATCGAGATCTGAACGGAAATTTGGCCATCCGTCTGCATTCGTGTCCGTGTTCGTGTCCGTGGCGGAAAGCGGCAGCCGCCAGCCGCTTTCAAGGCCGTCGGAAAGGCCGTCCGAATCCGAGTCCGGAGAAAGAGGATCGGAGCGGCCGAAGATTCGCCAAATGTGGACATCCCCGTTCGCCCAGGTCTCGGGATTGGATGGCGGCAGATTTGTCGGCGAATTTTCCCATTGATCATAAATCCCGTCATCATCGTCATCTTCATCGGAGGGGTTCTCGGGCACGACCTGCCGGAACACAACCGTCACATTGCGGGTCGCACTCGCTTCGACCGTGTTCGTGACACCATTTGTGTCAACTCGGGCGAAGAAGGTGTAGACACCAGGCGCGACGATATTCGTCCAAAGAAATTCCCACTTCAGCCGGTTGGCGTTGACCTGCCTCGGATTCGGATCAACCCGTAGGGCCGTCAGCCCGGTCGCTGTGGGTCCCGGATAAGAAGCCGCCAAAACCAAATTCGTGCGGTTCACTACGCTCGCGACGGTCATCGTGTGGTTGGAAATCCGGATCTGGCTCCCGGCCTGAAGCTCGACATCAAAACGAGCCAGAAGCGTCGCGGCAACGTTCGTGAGCGAATTGGTCGGGAACGGGTCCGCGAGATAGAGCTGCGTCTGTGAGACGACCTGCGTAACCGTAACATCGATTTCGCCGATGCGAAGCGTCTGGCCCGCCCGCACCTGGTTCGTGAACAGCGTGCCCGATCCCGTGACCAGTTTGTTGGAGATCGTCACGGATACGGTGCCGGAAAGCGCCACATCGCGACCAATGACTGCCGCGCTGCCATTAACAACATCCACCCGTCCGGCAATCGGATTCAACACGCTCGGGAGGCGGAATGCGCTCCCGCTATTGTGAGCGAATTCGATCCAAACATTGCTGGCCGACAAATCCGTGTCCACGACGATCGGATGGCTCCGCTCCTCCTCGGTCGGGGACGCGACATCTCGCAATGCAATGACGTAGGGCTTGCCATCGGAGTCAACCTCCGGTGGCATGACAATCGAGACAAACGGCCCGAGAGCCGCCGAATACGCTCGCACGACGCGGAAAGCCTGCAGCAGCACATTACCCGCCGTCAGGCAGGTGACCTCGATGTTGTGAAGATAATTCGTGTCCCCGTTGAAGAGGTCGGGCAGCGTGAAAAGAAGGTCGTGATGATTGGGTGTGGTGTTCCAGTCGATGGAAAAGTTCTTCGGCTGGGCGCTGCCGTTGATCCGCACCAGAAATCGATCCTTGAGCTGAGCCTCGGTGAACGGATCCGCGATCGATTTGCTAAATCGCACCCGCATCACGTAGTCCCATTGGTCGTTGATCAATTCCCCGTCATACGAGGGGAAGGCAATAAAAAGCTCCTGAGTCGGACCCGCGGTGTTGACCACGCGCCGCAAGGTCTGGAACCAGCCGGCGGAATCGCTCAACGCCAGATTCGTGGACGAAGAGATTTCCGCAAGGCGGACCTGGACCGTTGCCACGCCGGAAGCGGGAATGTTCCGGTAGGTAAAGCGCCATTCATCCGGAAATTCACTCTGAATCGAGATGCTCGGCGTAACCTGGTTGGCCCGCACCCATGCGATTTGGCCGAGAGCATTGGTTCCGTTGCCGTTGTTCAGTCCGGTGTTGGCGTCGTCATTCAGCGGATTGCTGTCCTGAATGTTGTAGTAAACATCGCGGGCGGTCGGGTCGGTCCTCACGACAAACCCGTATTCCTGTGAACCGAGCGTATCTCCATCGTTCGCAGCAAACACGATTCGACCCGTGGGTGGAATGGTGTCGTAATAAAAGGTCTGCACAAACGTGTTGTACAGCGAGGCCTTGTTGGGCCGTTCGAGAAAGGCCCGGGCGCGAAGCACGTGGAATCCTTCTACGAGACCGGTGGCAGTCCTGCCGTAATCGAAATGCGGCTTGTACTTCACAGCCGCCGCATTGAAGTTCGTGATCTCCCATTCGCCGATCATCCGATATTTTTTGGCCACGTTCCCGGCGTGCGTCGGATAGGGAACGTCCCAGGGCGCCTCCGTCGAACCGTTCTGGGCGCGGTACATTCCAATTTTGTATCGGAGAACGGTGCCGTTGGTCATCGGCGGCAACGTGGCGCGCCACCAATCAATCTGGCTGTTCCCTGTATCTTCAGCCACCCAGAACATTTCCGCCACGCGCGTGGTGCCCACCCCACGCCCCGCCGCGCCCTCTGGGAAGGTCGTCCCGTCGGTCGTGTAGTAAACAAAGGCCTTGTTGGCGTCGAATTTGTATCCAGACTTTACCCAGATAGAGATGTTGCTCCCCGCCGCGTTTTCGGGAGGAGGCGAAAATTGCTTCTGAGCGGGCTGATTCGAAGCCGTAATCCCGTCCTCGGGGTCATGGTAGGCGAAGATCACGGATTCGGCGTCGGACCAGTCATTGGACCCCACCCCTGGATAAATCGTCACATTAGTTGACCCAATGACCACCTGGTAACTTTCGGATCCGAGAGAATTATATTGATTACGGGCCGATAATTTAGCAGCGAATTTCTCACGGCCGGACGTTCGCTGGACAAACCGGGCGGACTCATATCCCAGAAAGACATCTGTCGCCTTACCCGGTCGATTTTCCCGATTCAGCGCCCAATCCGCGGTGTTGGTCTCGCCGAGTCCCATCTGCGAGTTGATATCGATCCCGCCATCGAGCTTGAACAGCACGTTGATAGCCGAGCCGTCGACTCGCGCCGCAAATCGGAGGTTTGTTGACGATGTCACCCGAGGAACAGTCCACGTGTACTTGAAATCGCCTCCCACATCGCCGGCGACGCCGTAGGGATTGAAATTCGGGTCGCCGTCCGGGCCGTCGCGCCGCTCGTACGCGACCGTCGGCGCCCGTTCCCCATTCTGGAAGATCTCAATAGTTTTCCCTCCAATCGCACTCCAGATCGGTGACTCCTCGGGAGTTCTCGGCGCGAAGGCAAAATAACCGCCGGGAGGCACGATGATCGAATTTAACTGGGAGGCGTAAACGTAAAAGCCGCCGCCATACGTGGAGTAGTTGTACAAATACGTGTCATCCACGAATGGCGTCTTCCCAAATTGGACATTTCCGACGATTGGACGCGAGGCGCCGCTAGAAAAGTTGTCGTTCATCAGGAAGAGCAGCGTCGTGCCATCCGCGTTGCTCATCGATGGGTTCTCGCGCTTATCAATGCGGTGGTAGGCCAGGTAATCCTGGTCAGACCAAACTCCCCACTGGCTCCCGCGAGCGAAATGGTTGTGGATATACACGAGGTTTGGCAATCGCTGGTCGCCAAACTGTCCCAGATAGGCTGTGTTCGCATGCCGCGGGAATGCCCCACCCGATTGAGACAGCGTTTCCGACTGATAATTACCATCCGAATAGACATTCGGAAGGCCCGCTCGTGTCATGTAAAACGCATATTGAAGGTGCCTCGCCCGCGCGTAATCGCTGTCATGGCTGTGGGCAAATTGGACGGACTGCCCGGGCCCAAACGAACTCCCGCCACCCGGCTGATCAAGGCCGGCAAGAGTTCCCCACGGTTCGCCGAGCATGCCGTTCAGACGGTCACGAAGCGGCGCGTCTTTCAGACGCATTCCGGCATCGATATATCCAAAGAACCCTGGCGGTGCGCCCAGATGTTCGCCGAACATCATCGCGTCGTCGCGCGGGCGCTCCGTGTCAAAAACCGAGTCCCGATGATTGTTGTCGAGTCCGTCGCCGTTGAATCCGCGGGCGCGATTGAAAGCAAGTTGGGCCTGCCCGCAGTAGCCCGCGTCGCTCTCATCCTTGCCGGGCCCGCTCTGCTGGCCGAAAAAATAATCCGGCACATGCTTGACGGCGTCGAGGCGCAGACCGTCGGCTTTCGTCCGTTCCATCAGCCAACGGACAGAACGCATCAAATAGCCCCCGACGTCCTCGCTGTAAAACGCCTGATTGCTTTGAATCAACCCCACCGTGATGTTGCTGCTCCCGAAACCTACGTACCCAAGCGTCGGGTGATAATCGTAATACTCCGGATTCTGGGGATGCCGAACAAAGCTGACCTTGGGGTGCGTGTTTCCTTCAAAGCGGCCAAAATTGGCATTTGGTGTCTCCTGCGCAATATCGATCAGATCGGAAAAATTGCGGTTCAACACCTGCCATGCATCGTTCCAATCCGAGACGTTGTCCCACTTCCGGTAGAAGCCGTCCTCGGTCACCCGAAGATGAAAATCCTCCGGAACCATGCCGGGATACAGATTGATCGGTGTCGTTTCGTTGTACCCCGGCACATCGAACGCGCGATGGTTCATGATGTTGTCGATGTAGACCCGAATCCCGAACCGCTGAGCCGTCTGAATCATCCGAAGAAGCTCTGATTCAGTTCCGTAGCGGGTTCTCACCGTATTCCGCTGGTCCTTGCTGCCGAGGTCGAAGGGGTCCCAGAGATCATAGCCAACAGACAGTCCACCGCTGCCTTTCGTCGGCGGCGGAATCCAAATGGAGCCGTACCCGACCTCCGCCAACTCCGGCATCTTGTCCGTCATCTCTCTCCAACTCGTATTGAATAACTGGAGAATCACTTCGGACTGAGACGGCGCGGGTGCGAACACCCCAACCCCGCACGCCAGCAAGACTACCATCAGAACAAATCGACGCCGCATTCCTACACTCCCGAACAACTTAAACGATAAACTTCCGCGCCCAAAAAACGGCTCAACCCATTATTTTATCGATAAAATTTACCCATGCACTAACAATATGTTTACGCTAAAACGTTTTACTTGCAACAAACTTTAAATAAAATCATGATCATCCACAAATCTTTGATCCGCTCGACGACAGAATAGAACGCTGATAGCATAGAGATATGGATAATGTGTTCTTGGTGCGCCATCCGCTGGTTCAACATCACCTCTGTTGCCTACGCGACGAGAAAACTGACTCTTCCGAGTTTCGACAATCGCTAAGGCGACTTTCGATCCTACTCGCCTACGAAGCCACTCAAAACCTTGAACTCGAAGCCGTTGAGGTTCGAACGCCGCTGGCCCCCGCAAAGGCCATGATCCTCCGGGAGCGGATCGGCCTCGTGCCCATTCTGCGCGCCGGCCTCGGCATGGTTGAGCCGATCCTCGACCTGATTCCGGATGCCGAAGTGTGGCACCTCGGCTTCTATCGGGATGAGAAGACGTTGAAACCCGTCGAGTACTACAAAAAGTTGCCACCGGGTGGCGCCGTCGACATCGCTTTAGTTCTCGACCCCATGCTTGCCACAGGCGGATCCGCTCTCGCGGCCCTCGAAGCGATCCGATCTTGGGGCGTGCGAAGGATCAAGCTCCTGGCGATGATCGCCGCTCCGGAAGGCATCCATGCCGTCCGTGAATCTTATCCCGAAACGGAAATCTTCGTCTGCGCGGTGGATTCCCACCTTAATGGCCACGGCTTCATCGTTCCGGGCCTTGGCGACGCTGGAGACCGGGCTTTCAACGCCCGCGCGAAATAGAAACTCCGATGAGGCCGATCTCAGGGCTCCATTTCGCCCCCCAACGGCTGGCGGCCAACATGGTATAATCATCACATGTCCGATCTCGGAGACATTGCACGAAGCCTGGGTGTCCACTACATCCGACGGCACATATTCCTTTGCGCGGACCAAACCGAACCCAAATGTTGCGCGAAAGAAGTCGGGCTCGATTCGTGGAACTATCTCAAACGGCGACTCGACGAACTGAACCTGACCGGCCGCGGAGGCATCTACCGAACGAAGGCAAATTGTTTTCGGATTTGTGCTCAAGGACCCATCGCTGTGGTGTATCCGGATGGCGTGTGGTACCACTCTTGCACACGCGATGTTCTGGAGAAAATTATTCAGGAACACCTGATCGGGGGCCGCCCCGTGGAGGCGTATCGCATCCCGACAGACCCCCCAGAATGAACAACAAGGAAAGTTTGGCGTCAGAAATGAAGATGAACATACGTTTTCTAGTCCCGGTCGCGCTGGCTCTTTCGCTCGCAGGCTCATCCGCGATCACAGCCTCGTCGGCGAAAGATCCCCTTGAGCCGACGGCCAACCATATCCGCGCCGCGAAACTCCTTGCGCTCAACCTGCCTCAACGTCACCTCAACCGCCGGCCGCTGGACGCAACCATCTCCACCAACGCGCTCGCCATTTACCTGGATTCGCTCGATTTCGAGCATGTCTATTTCCTCCAGTCCGATATCGAGGAATTCGCCGCCAAGGGCCCGGAGCTCGCTGAGCTTCTCCGCGCCGGCGATCTCTCGGTCGCGTTCCACATCTACAACGTTTTCCTGAACCGCGTCGCCAACCGTGTAGCCTTCGTCCACGAACTGCTTAATCAGGGGCTCGACCTGAAGACCGATGAAACCTACGCGTGGAAACGGCGGAATGCGCCCTGGCCCGCGAACGAAGAGGAGTGGAACGAGCTGTGGCGCCGCAAAATCAAACACGAGTTCATCAATCACACAGTTTCGCGTCAGCTCGGCATTTCCGAAAACGAAGACGCCGATGCAAATTCCGCCGTCACCAACGCCTCGGTGGCCGCCCAACTGAACATGACGCCGGAGGAGCGCATCCGCAAGAATTATGACCGATTTCTGACCATTCTCCGCGACAACGACGCCAACTTCGTGACGGAACGATATCTCAACGCCTTCACAAAGGCCTATGATCCTCACTCGGACTACCTCTCGCCGTGGGGATTGGAAGACTTCGAAATCGGCATGAAGTTATCTCTGCAAGGAATTGGCGCCCTCCTCAGCAGCGAAGACGGCGCAGCGAAAGTAGAACGCCTCATCCCGGGCGGACCTGCCGAGCGGGACGGTCGCTTGAAACCCGGCGACAAAATCATTGCCGTTGCCCAGGGCGATGGCCCCCCCGTGGATGTCCTCCACTGGCCCCTCAGCCGCACCGTGCGGCTGATTCGGGGCGAAAAGGGGACCAAGGTGGTGCTCACCGTCATACCGGCCTCGGACCCCACCGGATCTCAAATCACATTCATCGACTTGATCCGCGACGAGGTCAAACTCGAGGACCAAGCCGCCAAGAGCGAGCTGCGCACCGTCGTCGGCGAAGACGGTGTAGAACGCAAAATTGGCATCATAACCCTGCCGGAATTCTACGCCGACCTCAAGGGCCTGAGCGCCGGCCAAAATGCACGTAGTTCCGCCCGTGATGTCGCCCGGCTGCTTTCCGAGCTCAGAGATCAGGGCGCAGAAGCCATTGTGCTGGACCTCCGAAACAACGGTGGCGGATCCCTGTCGGATGCCATCCAAATGACAGGTCTCTTTATCGAGAGGGGCCCGGTCGTTCAGGTCAGAGACCAGCGGCGCGTCCAACCGCTAAATGATCCAGATCCCGGCGTCGCGTTCCGCGGACCCGTCGCCGTCCTCGTGAACCGCATGAGCGCATCGGCGTCGGAAATTCTCGCTGCAGCCCTCCAGGATTATGGCCGCGCCATCATCATCGGCGACTCCAAGACGCACGGCAAGGGAACCGTGCAGTCGCTCATTCCACTTAGCAATGTCAGCACTAACGTCGGCCAGCTCAAGATCACGACAGCGAGTTTCTACCGAATCGCAGGCGGCTCTACCCAGCTCCGCGGCGTGGAACCGGACATCGTCATCCCCTCCCCACTTGAGGCCATGGAAATTGGCGAAGAACACCTGCCCCATGCCCTGCCGTGGTCAAGGGTCGCTGAAGCGCCATATTCGCCCGTCGGAGACCTGCCGAGCATCGAAAATGAGCTCAGGGAGCGATCGAAAGCTCGTTTGGAACGTTCTGAAAAATATCGGACCTATACAAATCTCATCGCCCAGATCACCGAACGGCAAAAGGCCACGGAGATTTCGCTCAATCTCGACACGCGGCTCCGGCTCGCGGAGTCGGAGCGCGCTATGCGGAAGGCGCTCGAGGACGATGTCGGCGAAGGGAAAAACGGCTCCAAACGCCCAGACTTTGCCCTCGAGGAATCGCTGAATGTCCTCTGTGACTGGCTTGCCCTCCGCGAGGCGTCACGCGCCATCGGCGGCATTTGACGCCCGGTTGATCGCGGCATGCCGGGCCTCTATGTCCACATCCCGTTTTGCGTGCGTAAGTGCGCATACTGCGACTTTTATTCGGTCGAGACCGCCCGTGGACCCCTTGCACATCGCCTCCGACAGCGCGACCAACCGGACCAGCCGGCCTTTCTCGAAGCGATCCGTCGGGAGCTGGCCCTGATCCCTGCCGACTTCACGCCGGACACCGTTTTCTTCGGCGGCGGAACCCCAACGGAGCTCTCGGAAGCGGACCTCGTCAGTCTGTTGAAGATCCTCGCCGACGATGTCGACCTTTCGGGCGTCGTGGAATGGACATGCGAGTCGAACCCGGGAACCCTGACGATGTCAAAAATCGAGAAACTTCTCGCCGCAGGGGTCAATCGCTTTTCGCTCGGCGTCCAATCGTTTGATTCGGCCTCGCTCGAATTTCTCGGCAGGATTCATACCGCCGAAGAGGCCCGGGAAGGAGTTCGGATGCTACGTCAAGCCGGCGTTCAAAACCTTAACATCGACCTCATGTACGGCGTGCCTGGCATGAGCATGAACACGATTCGTCGCGACCTCGAGTCCGTGCTTGCGCTCGAGCCGGAACACATCGCCTGGTATGGGCTAATTTTTGAGGAGGGCACTCCGCTGAATGACCTCCGCCGCCGCGGTTTTGTGAAAGAAGTCGACGAAGACGCTGAACTGCAGCAGTACGAATTCATCCGGTCCGCGCTCCAGGCTGCGGGATATCGCCACTACGAAATTTCCAATTTTGCCAAACCGGGCCACGAATGCCGGCACAACCTCCTGTATTGGAGCGGAGGCGAATACATTGGCATCGGCCCATCCGCGCATTCCCACTGGCGAGGTGTCCGCTGGGGAAATGTTCGCGACCTCGGCGCCTACATCCGCCGGCTCGAATGTGGCGAAAGCCCCGTGGCATTCCGTGAAGAACTCCCACCCGACGCGAAGGCTCGCGAAACGCTGGTCATGTCCCTGCGCCGGCTGGACGGGGTGAGCCGACATGAATTCCGATCGCTCACGGGATACGATTACGCCGAGCTCTGCGCGGACGCACTTCCCTGGCTCATCCGCGAGGGGCTTCTCGATGACTCAGGCGATCGCCTGAGGCTCACGGAAAAGGGCCTCTTTGTCAGCGATTCCATATTTGCGGAACTTGTGTGAAGCCCCGCGTCTGAGCCGTGCCGCGCGCGCCCAAAACCCTTTGATCCCCTCACGCGAGCGCATACACTCCGCGCATGCACCTCCGAATCCTGTATGTCGGCGACATTTTCGGAGCGCCGGGCCGACAAGTGTTCGCGCGGACCATACCCCGGCTGCGGGAGTCCCTGAAAATCGACGCGGTGATCGCCAACGCCGAAAACGCCGCGGCCGGACGCGGCCTCACGCCAGCGCTCGCGGAAGAGCTACTCGCCGCCGGCGCCGACGTGTTGACGCTCGGCGACCACGCGTGGGATCAAAAAGAGATCATCCCTTTTCTATCGCGGACTGACCGCGTGATCCGGCCGGCCAACTTCGCCCCCGACTGTCCCGGCTCCGGTTCGACCTGGATCGAACTGCCGAACGGAGTCCGGATCGCCGTCGCCGTATTCGTCGGGCGAGTCTTCATGCCGCCGGCCGACTGCCCGTTCCGATCGGCCGACGCCCTGCTGCGGAACCTTGGAGGCGCCCCCGTTTTCGCGGAAATCCACGCGGAAGCCACGTCCGAAAAGATCGCCTTCGCGCGCCATCTGGACGGCCGCGTCTCCGCTGTCGTCGGCACCCACACTCATGTCCAAACCGCGGATGAAACGATTCTGCCCCGCGGAACGGCTTACATCACTGACCTCGGAATGACCGGACCCCGGGACTCTATCATCGGCAGCGACGTCGACGGCATTCTGCGCCGGTTTCTCACCGGTATGCCCGTCAAATTCGAGGTCGCCGAGAAAGACCCGGCGCTAGAGGGCGCGCTGATTACGGTCGATTCCGCCACCGGCCACGCCAAATCCATCAAACGAATTCGCGAACGCTGAAAGACGCCGCGCGATTCCTCGCCGCGTCTTGAGGCGGCGGTGTCCATCCGCTAGGGTTGCTTCACCGTGAACATCTGGGTGTTTATCTACCGGGCCAGTTGGGTCGCTATCGTCGTGCTCACCATCGTGCTCGTTGTCGCGCTATTCGCCCCGAAGTTCCGCGAAATGCGCGCGCTACAGGATCGCGAGGAACAGCTTCGGGAAGAGGTCCGCCTTGAGCAGGAAATGCTGCGCTACCTCCAACAAAAACAGGAGCGCCTCCGCACGGATCCTCGATTTGTGGAGAAAATCGCGCGCGAGGAACTCGGCCTCGCCAAACCTGGGGAAACGATCTTCAAATTCATCGACGAGCCCGCCCCCACAAACGCGCGCACGCGCCGACCGTGATTGACTTCGCCGCCCTGCCTTGGCGCCGCAGCGCCCTCGCCTGGCTCCTTGCTCTCGGCTTCGCGCTCTATTTCGTCCGACTCGGCGCGCCCGTGATGGTCCGCGAGCAGGAGCTGCGGGTCGCGCTCACGGCCCGAGAAATGGTCGAATCCGGCAACTGGCTAGAACCGCGCTATCTGGGCGAGCCCAGGTTCCGCAAGCCGCCTTTGATGTACTGGGCCGTCGCGGCAGGCTATCTCGCGGCGGGTCGAACCGATTCCGCATGGCTCGCCCGCGCTCCATCCGCAGCAGCGACGCTGGCGCTTGCAGCCACGCTGTTCGCCTACGCTCGGGGCATAGCCGGTTCCCGAACTGCGTCGCTCGGGACGATCCTCTTCCTGACCACATTCATTGTCCTTAGACAGGGACGCCATGCCGAAACAGACGCCCTCCTCATTCTCTGGACCTCCTGCGCGATCCTCTGCGGATTTGCGACCCTTCACAGGGGTCTGCACCTGGGCTGGACGGCGGCAGCGGGTCTTGCGTCCGGCTTAGGCGTCCTCACCAAAGGGCCGGCTGCCCTCGCTATTCCGGCTCTCAGTTGGGCAGTCGCCGTCGCCCTCTCGCCGTACGGTCGGCCGCCTCTGCAGCGGACGGCTCTTCACCTCCTCGTTTGGCTCTTCCTGTCGGCTCTCCTCTCCGCGCCATGGTTTCTCCTCATCATCCGGCACCCAGAATCCCCGGTGCAGCTTCGCGCGGAGCTTGTCGCACTTTTCACCGCGGAAACTCGCCACCCCGGACCCTGGTACTATTATTTCTACACGGCCTTCCACGCCCTCGCGCCTTGGAGCCTCGTTCTTCCTTTCGCGCTCGCCGCCTCGATCCGTCTCGCGCGCCGACGTCGAATCGAACGCGAATCGCTGGCGTGGTTCGCCTCGGCCTTCCTCCTCCTCTCGCTGACGCCCTCAAAGCAAATCCACTATGCGCTCTTGCTCGCACCGCCGGCCGCCCTCCTCGCCGCCCGATGGCTCGCCCGCCTTCGGGATCGGCGCTTCGCTCGCATTCGAACCGCCGCATTGATTCTCGTCACCGCCGGCGCACTGACCTTCAGTCTGTTCCTTTCGACGAGGTATCGTCCCCAGCAGGCGCTCGCCGACCTGCTCCGAGCCCACCGCGACTCGCTCCGCGCCGCTCCGTCCGTCCTTCTGGTCGGACGCCATCGCGGCACCGCCGAATTTCATGCCGGCCGCCCCGTCCGCGACATCGACAATCTGCCCGAGGCCCTCCGCCTAGCCCAGTCGGGCGACTGGATCCTTCTCACCGCCACCGAATCTGCCCTGCCCGATCCGCCCCCGCGCGCCGAACGCATCGGATCCGCCGAATCCCGCGGCTTCCGCGCCGAACTATGGAAAATCCAATGACGGCAACCCAGTCATATGCCGGCAGCTCCTCCTGGCAGCCAGGTGCGGCTAGGCCCGCGCGAATTTTTCCATCGCATGGAAAAAACGCTCAAAAAATTTCCATGCCATGGAAAAATGATTTTCGCGGGCTTCCATGCTCTGTAAAAAACGCGGTATGGAAAAATTTGCCCAAGCAGGCGTGTCCCTTGGCGAAAGGGCCGAGGCTTTGGAAGCTGTAAGGGCATGGGACCGCGCCCACGTGTGGCATCCGTATACGCGGGCGTCGACGCTCGAGGAATCGCCCCCGCCGTGCATTGTCCGAGGCGAGGGTATCTACCTTGTCGATGACACTGGCCGGCTTTACATCGACGCCATTTCGTCCTGGTGGTGCGCAGCGTTGGGGCATGGTCATCCGCGGATCGTCGAGGCCATCCGCCGGCAGGCGCCTGTCTTGCAGCACAGCATCCTCGCGAACCTGACCCATCCGCAGGCCGCTGAACTCGCCTGGCGGCTGGCGCGAATGATGCCGACAGATGACCGGCGCGTGCTCTTCGCGAGCGACGGCGCGAGCGCCGTAGAACAGGCCCTCAAGATCGCCGTCCAATATTGGCACAACATCGGCCGTCCCGAACGCAAGACGTTTGCCTGCATCCACGGCGCCTATCACGGCGACACACTGGGTGCGATGGCCGTCGGATATCTGGAGGCCTGGCACAAACCTTTCTGCAGCCTGCTTGCCGAAACGATCTGCTTGCCTTTCCCGCCAGATCCGAACGCGGAAAACTGGATCGCCGTCTTAGAGCCGCGCCGGCACGATCTTGCCGCGGTCATAGTCGAGCCGCTCTGCCTCGGGGCCGCGGGGATGAAAATGTATCCCGCCTCCGCGCTGCGCGCGCTGGCCGAGTGGTGCCGGAACAGCGAAACGCTCCTGATCGTCGATGAAATCGCGACGGGATTCGGACGGACGGGCCGCTGGTTCGCCTTCGAGCACGCGGGCATCGATCCCGACCTTGTATGTGTCGGCAAGGCGCTGACTGCTGGCTCGCTGCCCATGAGCGCAACGATCGCGCGCGAATCACTGTATCGGACGTTCGCGGATCGGCCCGTGGACCGCACGCTCCAGCACGGCCACACATTCTGTGGAAATCCGATTGCGGCGGCCGCGGCCAACGAGGCGCTGCGGATTTACGAGGAAATCGACGCGCCGGCGCGAGCGGCGCGGCTCGGCAGGTTACTGGCGGATTCGCTGGGGCGTCTCCGCGGTGCGAACGGAGTGCGAGAGGTCCGTTGTCTCGGTCTCATCGGCGCGGTGGAGCTGGAACCCGAGCCGACGGTGCCAGGCAGGCCGCCGCTCATTCCTCGGCCGCACCGGATCCGACTCAACTTGATGAGGCAGGGTATCCTGTTGCGGCCACTGGGCCCAGTGCTATACCTGATGCCGCCCCTCATTATCACGGAAGGCGAGCTCTGCGATCTGGCAGATCGGTTCGTAGATGCCATCCTCGCGGGGACCAGCGCCTGAAACGCGCTGCCTTTGCCTTGTTTTTCGGTTGGTTTTCCCCCGCCGATCACTACGCTAGTTATCGGAATGAGGCGGATCTTGGTTCCCGTGGATTTTTCGCCCGGCATGCAGGACGTCGCGAGATTCGCGGCCAAACTCGCCCGGGCGTTTTCCGCCGATCTCACGTTGCTGCACGTGGCCCCGCCGGAGCCAGACTTCGTGTCCTACGAACCCGGACCCGATTCCGTCCGAACGGCGGTGGCGCGCGAATTGAGCGCATTGCACCACAAGCTCCACGAACTGGACCGTTCTCTGGAGGCGGAAGGCCTGTCGGTGACCTCCCTCGTGATTCAGGGCTACACGGTCGAAAAAATCCTACAGGAAATATTGCGGCTCGGCGCCGATCTGGTGGTGATGGGTTCTCATGGGCACGGCGCGTTGCGGCACCTGCTGGTGGGCAGCGTGACAGAAGGAGTCATCAGGGAATCGCCCGTTCCCGTGGTTGTGGTCCCTACCCGTCCGACCTCTCGGTCCTGACGGCCCCAGTTCGTTTCACAGATAGTTTCTGACCGGCCGTGTTTCGGCCTTCCGATCAGAACCAAACTCAGAACCAGGTTTACTCGTCCGGAGCCGATTCGAACATCACGGACTTTCAACACCGGCGGCCGGGGAATCTGATTCGGTTGATGCGTCGGCCTCGGCGGAAGGTTCGAGTGGCGCCGATTCGGGGGTCGGGGCGTCATCCGGCGCGGCGGCTGGATCCGGCGGCGTGTTTCCCTGCGACCCTTCCGATGTCTCCTGGTTTGTCGGGGGCGGTCCCTCGGACGGCGCAGGCGCCGCCACCAACTGATCGCGGAAGAAGAGGAGCCTCCGAACTTGGGAGTCATCGAGCACAAATGTCCATTTGCCGAGGTCTTTGCGATATCGCTCTAGTTCAGCACGCGCGTTGGCGAACCCCTCGTGGTCGTTTTCCTCTCCCTCCGCGGGACCCTCGTAATCAAAATCGAGCCAGGCATACCTGCGGCCCTCATCGCCTGCCGTCGCGCCAATATGGACGCGGACCACGAGCCCGTTCGTCAGGTGCGCCACAGCCAGATCTGCCGAGTCGTAGCCGAGAGACTCCCTCGCGGTCGCCGGATCTGCGACATCCCTCGCCATGATGCCCTGAAAGGCACGAAACCAAGACTCGGCACCGGCCGTATTGATCGAAACGCCATGCAGAGAGCCCTCCCCGATATACGATGAATCGTCCGCCCGAATGATCGCATACATGAAATCGTTCGACGGCACGGCCATCATACGCCGTATTTCCGAGGCTTTGATGTCCAACACGGTGGCGCGAATCCAATCGGAAGCGCGGCGCGGCACATCCTGTATAAAGGGCTCTGCAAGAACAACAGGTCCGCGAGCGCGGCGCATGAATCGGCTGTCCGGGAGCGAGAAGCCCTGTGCCATCGCGGTGGCAGCGCGCGGTTTGCCGATGGTCAATTCGTCCGCCGGATCAACCGACGCCTCGGTGTACAGTCGCACAATCAACGGCGTGTTGGTTCCATCATCAACCAGCCCGACATCGGGCAGGATTTCCGCGCCGCCCCGAATCACCTCGGCGACGCGCAAACGGTCTAGATCGCGCAGGAAGGCGGCGAGGGTTTCGAAGCGGGCGGGATAATCCCACCGGCTCCGGTTGACCCAGCCCTCGCCGGTGCGAGCGATCGAAACGCTCTGAGTGCCCGAGATCAGGTCCACACGCACAACTTGATTGATATCCTCAAGTTTGAGCAGGCGCGAGCCGACCTCAGAGGCCTGTTGCGCGGCAAGGTCGCGCTGCTGGCTCCAATACGCGGCGATGGAAAGCACGATCAACGCAGCGGCAAGAAGGACGAGCGTGCGGGGTTTCATGGGAACGCCTCCTAAGCGGGGTCAGCGCGCGCGCAACCGTCGGCGCAGGCCGCGCGCGAGGCCGTAGAGGACCACCATCGCCGGCACGGCGCCGATATTGATGACCTTGAGCCGAAGCCCGAGCTCTTCGATCTCGCGCCGCAAGTTCTTGCGAACCTCCTTCAGTTGAGCGCGCGTTTCGGCAAGCTGTTTGCGAAACTTCTCAATCTCCTCGCGCTGTTCCGGCGTCAGAATTAATTTTTGATCTTCAGATTTAGCTGCTTGAAGGTCATCGAGTCGCATTTGGGTCAACCGCAGTTGCTCCTGGAGTTTATCCTCCTCCTGGCGCCAGCGCTCCTGCGCGCGCGCCTGCATTTCGAGCACCCGCTTGAACGGCCGGTCAAACGCCGCGCGACCCCTTAGGTCGATCAGCGCGGATCCCCCCGTCAGTTGAGCGAGAACATTCGCGGCAAAATTGAGGTTGTCATTCATGAGTTGGTACACACCGCGCCCGAACATGGGCAGACGCCGCGCAGCGAACGCATCGAAAAGAAGATCGGCATCCGCAACCAGGACGACCGCCGATTCTGTTTTGCTTTCGGAGAGATGCGCCTTTCTACCCTCTCCACCCGGCGCCTCTCCGGCCTCCGGCGCGCCGGGCCGTCCATCCGGAAACGCCGTTTTGAACCGGCCCTGCAGTCGAACGGCCACGTGGAGTGGCCCCTTTTCGCGTCGGAACGAGGACATTCCCGCAGCGGCGCCCATGGACGCCTCCACCGCACTCATGCTTCCGGCCTGATCGCTCAGCGTAATGAGCGGCGTCAGGGTCAGGCCTTCCGCCGGCTCGCCGTGGATCCATCCACCGAGCGGAATCTGAATCAGGCTCAGGCTGCCCACCGTCACATCACGTCCGTTCAGATTCGATTCTCGCAACGAAAGCCAACCGCGGTGAAGGTCGACCCTGCCGTCGGCCATGGACACGCGGGTCGCGGCCGCGTTATCCGCTGCAACGCGATCTTCCGGCACGGACAATCCCCATGCCGTCGTCAGCCGGTTCAGATCGGAGCGAACCGAGAAGGGGTCGCGGAAAGGTTGCGGGTACGCCTCGAGCTCCGTCAGGCAAATCGGATCTACGAACACGGCGAGCCGACCGCCCCGAAGCAGGAATTGGTCGAGCTCGTACAGCGCCTGTTCTGGCAGCGCGCGGGGATGTATCACAAGGATGGTTCCGACGTCCTCCGGGATATCGGTCAAAGGAAGGGAAAGCTCGACCACTTCTGAAATCGCGCGCAGCTCCTGTACGAGCAGCCAAGGTTCCTGGTCTCGGCCCATGCCGAACCGCGTGCCGGCCGTGCCGAGGACGGGCAGCGTGGTCAGCAAACCAATTTTAGGTTTGACCGGCGTTGATGCCTCATAAATGAGACGCGAAATAATATATTCGAGTTGCGGCTCATCGGCGGGCGAAAAGAACGGCACGGCCGCCTGGCGGGCGCCTGCCAGTGCAACCAGTCCGAGATACACCGGCGGATTCTCGCCAGTGGGGTCGATCCGCTGCGCGGCAAGCCCGTATCGCTCCGCCCACTCCTCGGCATCACTGTCCGGTTTCGGGTCGAGCACCTCGACCTCGATGCGTCCACGCGAGGCGTCGCGATACTCGGCGAGTAGGTCCTGAATTCGGCGTCCGTATTGTTTGAAGGCGGGCGGAACATCTTCCGCGCTACGGCTAAAATAAAATTTGAGTTTGACGTCCCGCTGAAGCCCTTCCAGCAGCCGGATCGTTCCCTCAGAGAGCGTGTATAGCTTCTCCTCGGTGAGGTCCGCCCTCAGCCGCAGGCTGCTCGCCACGACATTGAGAAGGATTAGCACCACCAAAGCCGTGAGGAGCCCCGCGGCACCCGTCAGAAATTTCGCTTGCGATGGCTTCATGGCGCGCTACTTCGTCTTTCGATTGTTGAGGGCAACATTTGTCGCCAGCAGCATGAAGGCGATCACGCTCGCAAAATAGATGAGGTCGCGAGCGTCAATAATCCCGCGTTGCATTTGTTCGTAGTGCGTGGTGAAGCTGAATCCTGCAATCACGGCAACGAGCCACGACGGCGCGACGGCATGCAGAAGGTCGGTCACCGGAGAAAAGCCCGCGAGGAGCAGGAATAACCCGATCACGGCCGCGAGGATGAAGCTGATGACCTGATTCCGCGTCAACGCCGAGGTCAACGCACCGACCGACAAATAGGCCCCCGCCAGCAACGCGCTGCCCAAATAGCCGGTGACGATGGGACCCGGATCGGGGTCGCCAAGATAAAAAGCTGTTATCACCACGGGGAACGTCAGCGCGAGCGCCAGCAGCACGAACAACCACGCGGCCAAAAATTTCCCGAGGACGGCCTGTGCCGTGGTGACCGGCAGCGTGAGGAGCAGCTCAAGCGTGCCCGCCCGCCGTTCTTCCGCCCACAACCGCATCGCGACCGCTGGAACGAGGACGAGGTAGAGCCAGGGGTGCCAGAAAAAGAACCGATCTAGCGATGCCTGACCCGCCTCGTAAAAACGGCTCACGTTGAAGGTGAAAAACGAGGTCAACATGAGGAAGATGACCAGAAAGACATATGCGACCGGCGAGTTGAAATACGCCCGCCACTCGCGCGCCAGAATGGCCAGTGCCGGTTTCATCGCGACACCTCCGCGACATCGGCGGTCGTCGTCAACCGCCGAAACACTTCGTCCAGGGTTCCCTGCTGCCGCAACTCGGACGGCGTGCTGTCCGCGACGATCCGCCCGTCGCTGATGATGATCACTCGCGTGCAGATGGCCTCGACCTCCTCGAGGATATGGGTGGAGAAGATCACCGTCTTTTGCTGCGCCATATTGCGAATCATCGTCCGCACCACGTGCTTCTGGTTGGGGTCCAGCCCTTCGGTCGGCTCATCCAGGATCAGGCACGGCGGATCATGAAGGATCGCTTGGGCGAAGCAGGTTCGCTGGCGGTACCCCTTGGAAAGGGTGTCAATCGGCTGCCGCCGCACGTTGGCGAGCATGCATTTTTCGATGGTTTCATCGACGCGCCGGCGCGCCGACGCGCCGTAAAACCCGCGCATTGCGGCGATGAACCGCAAAAACTCCTCGACCGTCATGTCGCCATAGGACGGCGCATTCTCCGGCAGATAGCCTATCGCGCGCCGCGCCTCGATGGGCTGCTCGGCAACGTTGAAGCCGTTGACCCACGCGGAGCCGGACGTGGGCGTCAAATATCCGGTGATCATCCGCATCGTGGTGGTTTTTCCAGCGCCGTTTGGGCCGAGAAACCCGAGGATGTCCCCGGGCCGGACTTCGAAGGTGACGCCACGAACGGCCTCGTGCGGGCCGAATCGCTTGAGAAGCTTATCAACTTTGATCATGGGGCGGAGTGATTCTCTGCAACCTCCTTACGACCTCGCACTTTGACAATTCATCGGCTTCATCGTTCAAAATTTCATTACATGGAATTTACAAATGATGAAATCGCGGCCCCTCCTATGACGTCCGAGGGAGTCGGCGGGGCGGCGTCAGTGTTTGAAATGACGCATGCCGGTGAATGCCATCGCGATCCCGTAGCGGTCGCAGGCCGCGATGATCTCCTCGTCCTTCCTGGAGCCTCCCGGCTGAACGATGTATCGAATGCCTGCCTCGGCGGCATGTTCGATGGCGTCGGGGAACGGGAAAAACGCATCTGAGATCAGCACGCACTCCCGAATAATCTGGTCGCGAAATTCTTTCAAGGTCGTGCCATATAGCCGCTGCGATTCGTACAACGCGTGAATGTTCTCCTCGGCGCGGGGGAGCGCCAACTTGCGCAGTGCATCGACACGGTTGGGCTGGCCGGCGCCCATGCCCAGCAGCATGAACTGCCCCGGCGTGTATTCGCGAACGATCGCGATCGCGTTGGATTTGATGTGCTTGCAGACCTTGATGCCGAATTCGGCGAGGGCTTTCTTTTCTTCGGGAAAAAAGGCTGCCGTCGGAACCATCCATTGCGCGATCGATTCCACATCGCGATCCTGGACCAGCAGCCCTCCATTGATCTGGCGGATGGACGCTCCGGATTTTGCGATGGCGAGCGGGGCGTTGAGTTGGAGCAATCGCAGGCTCCGGCTTTTAGCCTTCAAAAACTCGAGAGCATCCGAGTCGTAGTTTGGGGCGATCAGGACCTCGATGAATCGGTTGGCCGTGCACTGCGCGGTCGCGAGATCAACGCGCGAGCTGACTGCGACGACGCTGCCGAATGCGGACACCGGGTCACCCGCCCATGCGGCCTCAAACGCCTCCGCCAGCGTGGCGCCGGTGGCATACCCGCAGGGATTGGTGTGCTTGACGATTGCGACACCGTGGCGTCCTGCCAGCTCCCGGACCGCCTCCAGAGCGGCGTCGGCATCGAGGTAGTTGTTGTAGGACATTTCCTTGCCGTGAAGGAGGGTGCAGTGAGCGGCGCACGCCTCATCAACGGCGGGTTCACGATAGACGATTGCCTCTTGGTGGGGATTTTCGCCGTATCGGAGTCGCTCGCCCGCTGTGAAGGCAAGGACAAACGGGGGCACGGTGCGCGGCTCGATCGATTTGGCGAGAAACGCGGCTATCGCCGCGTCATACCGAGCCTGCTGCGCGAAAACCTTGAACGCAAGTTCGCGACGCAACTCATGGCTGGTTGAGCCGCCCCGCTGCTTCATCTCGGCGAGCACGCGCGCGTAGTCCGCAGGATCGGTCACTACGGTCACAAACGCGTGGTTTTTCGCGGCGGATCGGAGCATCGTGGGGCCGCCGATGTCAATTTGCTCAATGGCGGCGTCGAACGAAATGTCAGGCTTGGAGGCGGTGGCCTCAAAGGGGTAAAGATTGACCGCGACCAGGTCGATGGGGAGGAAACCGTGCTTCTGCATGGTCCGCTCGTGCTCGATGTCCCCGCGGAGATACAGGAGGCCCGCATGAACTTTGGGATGCAAGGTCTTGAGACGGCCGCCGAGCATCTCAGGAAATCCAGTAAATTCCGAAACATCGCGGACGGGAAGGCCCGCACTCTGCAGGAGCCGCGCGGTGCCGCCAGTCGACAAAAGCTCAATGCCGAATTCGGCCAAACCGGCAGCGAAGTCGAGGATGCCGCTCTTGTCCGAGACACTGATGAGTGCGCGCTGAATTTTCATGGTTGGAACGCGTGACCTTTTCCTTGTAGCGGAGCGAAAGGGCCATTTCCAGCCCGGTTTTAGGTTTGCAGCTCGTTCAGCGGATTGTATAAAAAGCGGCATGGCGAAAGCGGAAAGAAAAATCGCGGCAGTCGACTGGGACGAACTCGCTGAACGAGCCTTGGCGGGCATCGCGCCAACGCGCGAGGAAGCTCTTGCAATCCTGCAATCGGATGACGACGACCTGCTGGCACTGCTGCACGCGGCCTTTCGTGTGCGGCGTCGTTTCCATGGCCGGGACGTGCGCCTGCACGTGCTCCGAAATGCCAAAAGCGGACTGTGCCGGGAGAACTGCGCGTTTTGCAGCCAGGCGATTGGCGCGTACAGCGGCGTCCAACGCTATCCGATGCAAACCGTCGAAGAACTCGTCGAGGGCGCACGTAAGGCCTACGAGCTCGGGGCGGTCAAATATTGCATGGTAACCTCGACGCGCGGACCCTCGGAACGCGAGCTGGACGTGATCTGCGAGGCGGTACGGCGGATCAAATCCGAGATGAACATCAAGATTTGCACCTCCCTGGGGATCCTCACTGAAGCGCAAGCTGTCCGGCTCGCCGCCGCAGGAGTGGACCGGTTCAACCACAATCTGGAAACGTCTCGCGCGTTCTTTCCGAAAATTTGCCAAACGCACACCTTTGAGGATCGGGTACAAACCGTTAAATTCGCAAAAGCCGCAGGTATGGAGGCGTGCTGCGGAGGCATCATGGGCATGGGCGAGACGCTGGAGGACCGCGTCGATCTCGCCTTCACCCTCCGCGAACTCGAGGTCGAATCGATTCCGGTGAACTTTCTCGATCCGCGGCCAGGGACGCCGCTGGCCCATCTCGAAAAGATGTCTCCGGTCGAGGCGCTGAAATGCCTGTGCATGTTCCGCTTTGTCAACCCCACCCGCGACATCCGCATCGCCGGCGGCCGCGAGGTCGTGCTTCGCCACATGCAGCCGCTTGCCCTTTATCCGGCCAACTCCATGTTCACGGAGGGCTACCTGACCACAGGTGGCCAGGGCTACGAGAAGGACATGGCGATGCTCCGGGAGGCTGGGTTCAAGCTCGCGGAACTGGTCCAGGAATAAACGCGCCGGACAAGACCGGATCTAAAACGCACAGGGCACGGCGAGCGGGAATGTGTCGACGCCGCAGGTGAAAGTTGCCGGCTGATTCAGGTTTCCACACGCCGAAGTTGGTGTATGGTTTGTAGCGTTTTGTATCCTATGATTCGGCATCTTATCCATCGGTGCCGGGCTTGGAGAATTGCATGTGGCTGGGTGGCTGCTGCCGGCATCTTTTTGGCTGTGCCCGCCGCTCAAGCGCAAACTTCGCATTATTCCCTGCGATTCTACGGCACCGGAGTCGGGCCGCCCGGCGACCAGGATCGTGTCAAAATTCCCATCAATTCGCCCGGCAATCCGCTAAATGTAGGCGATGATTTTACCATCGAATTTTGGATGCGCTGCCGCGCGGCCGACAACAATGGCGTCGTATACGACACGAACAACGGCGACGGGTGGATTACAGGGAATGTCGTCGTAGACCGGGATGTTTTCTTCGATGGCGATTACGGCGATTTTGGGGTGAGCATCGGCGCGGTCGGCGGATCCCGAGTGGTGGCGTTTGGCCTTTCCCGAACAAATCTCGGCCGCACGATTGTCGGCACCAACAACGTGGGGGATGACCTCTGGCACCACGTGGCGGTGACGCGCGTTCGGAGCAGTGGACTGATGCGCATCTATGTCGACGGCCGGCTCGACGCGCAGGGCTTCGGCCCCACCGGCCACATCGGATACCGCGTGGGCCGGCCAACAAGTTATCCGAACTCTGATCCCTATCTCGTCCTCGCCGCCGAAAAACACGACGCAGGAGCGGCCTACCCCTCCTTCAATGGCTTTCTCGACGAGTTCCGCGTTTGGACGCAAGCGCTATCGCAAGCCGAAATTTCCAACGTGTATTGGAACGTTCTCGCGACGAACACGCCCGGACTGGTCGCCTATTACCGGTTTGAGGAGGGCAGTGGAACCAACGTCTATGATCTCACCGGCCTGTCCCCCGTGGGTCGGCTGATCGCCGGCGTCACAAACAACGGCCAATGGATGCCCCGCAGCGTCGACACGAACTGGACCGCCCCGCTCGGTCCGCCGGCACCGCCGCCCCCGCCGCCGCCCATGACCAACGTGACGATCCACTCAGTGCCTTCCGGATTGGCAATTATCCTAGATGGGGTCTCTGACGTCACACCGTTCACGCGCATGCTCCCCGTGACGAACTGGTTCACCCTCATCGCGCCCACCAATCAAACGTTGAATGGGACTGTGTACGTGTTCCGTTGCTGGTCCGATGCCGGCCCGCAAAATCGCCTCCTCTTTATTCCTGTGACCGGTCTCTTCCTTCGCGCCGGCTATGCCCCCCTCCCCGGCGGCGCAGTCGACCAACCGGTGCCTGCGGCTAACCGGAATGTGGAGTCGTTCTCGGGTGTCAACGCCTTCCAGAACCAATACAACGCGAATTGCCTCTGCGCGGGACGCGAAAATGCGCCATCGTACCGCTACGAACCCGCAATGGCGTTTCCGCTCGCCATTCCCGCCGGCGCTTCCATCCAAACCGCGACGCTCCGCCTGCGGGGCTTTGCCGACAACAGTGGATCTCCCACTTTCATCATTCGCGCCTACAACGTGAGCAATATCGCCCCGTTTGTGGGGGGTTCCGGTCCGTCGGTTACCGGCCTTTATCCTTTGACGTCCGCGTCTGTCACTTGGTCGCCGCCGGCGTTCGCCACGCACGGCGAATATGATTCCCCGAACCTGGCCGCCGTAATTCAAGAGGTCATCAACCGCCCCGACTGGTCGCCTGGCAACTATCTCGGACTCGTCGTTCTCACGGCGAACGGCTCAGGCGACCATTGGCGCTGCTGGAGCAACCAGCAATCGGGCACGCCGCCGCGCTTACTCGTCCAGTTCGGAACATCCGCATCGGACACGCCGGACATCGACGGAGACGGCATGCATGACGCTTGGGAAACCGCGAACGGATTTGATTGCACATCCGCATCCCCGCCTGACCGGGACAGCGATGGCGACGGTTTCCCCGACCTTCATGAGTTTGTCGCGCTGACGGATCCGAACAACCCCTCGGACTTCCATCGCATTCTTCTGGCGGTATCAACAAATGCTACCGATCAGAC
Organism: Kiritimatiellia bacterium; assembly: GCA_025054615.1. Taxonomy (NCBI): domain Bacteria; kingdom Pseudomonadati; phylum Kiritimatiellota; class Kiritimatiellia; species Kiritimatiellia bacterium. The sequence goes on along the minus strand of JANWZO010000016.1, from coordinate 11,335 downwards.
GATCACTGTGCCGACCGCGACGGGCCGCCTGTACCGGATCGAAGCGTCTTCCAACGTGATGGATTCCACGTGGATCCCGATTGCCACAAACCTCCAGGGCGTGGGCGTTCCGATCGTATGGGTGGAAACCAATTCGCTGCCCGCCCGCTTCTTCCGCTCCGGCGTCCAACTGGCGCCCTGAACAGAGCTCCGCGTTTTTTCAGCGCGACCGCTGGATGAGGGCAGCGTCGATGAGCACTAGCGCGGCCATCGCCTCGACAATCGGGACGGCGCGGTTGACCACACAGGGGTCATGTCGACCCTTCGCCTCCAGGATGGTCTCGTTGCCATCAAAATCGGCCGTTGGCTGGGGCTGGCTAATGGTCGCTGGAGGCTTGAACGCGACGCGAAACCAGATGGGCTCGCCGTTCGAGATTCCGCCCTGGATTCCGCCGCTGTAATTCGTTCGCGTGCCCAGCCGGTCTCCCTTTTTGACGAACGCGTCATTGTGCTCGCTGCCCCGCATTCGCGCGCCCGCAAATCCGGACCCGATTTCAAAGCCCTTGGTGGCGGGAAGTGAAAGCATCGCCTGCGCGAGTTTGGCCTCCAATTTGTCGAACACGGGCTCGCCCCAACCCGCCGGCACGCCGCGACATACGCAGGTGACCACGCCGCCGACGGAATCCCCGCACTCCCGCGCCTCTTGCACCGCGCGAATCATGCGCTCGGCCGTTTCCGCATGCGGACACCGGATGATGGTTGCATCGACATCCTTGCGCGAAACCGTCTCGAAATCGATCGGCGGCGCATCGATGGCGCCGACGGAACTGACCCACGCAACAATTTCGATTCCATATGTGATGCGAAGCCACTTCTCCGCAATCGCCCCGGCGGCGACCCGACCGATCGTCTCCCGCGCGCTGGAGCGGCCGCCTCCGCTCGAGGCGCGGATGCCGTATTTCATTTGATAGGTGTAATCCGCATGGGATGGCCGCGGGATGTTCTGCATTTCCTTGTAGTCGCCGGGACGCTGGTCCTGGTTCGCCACAAATAGTCCGATGGGCGTACCCAACGTGACGCCCTGTTCAGTGCCCGAGAGAATGACGACCTCGTCGCGCTCGGATCGGGGGGTGCTGACCGCACTCTGGCCCGGTCGGCGCCGATCCAACTGGGGCTGAATGTCCGCCTCGGTAAGCGGCATCCTCGGCGGACAACCATCTACCACCGCGCCAACCCCCTTGCAGTGGGACTCCCCGAACGTCGTCACCCGAAACAACGTGCCAAATGTGCTGGACATACCGCCACGATAGGCGATGCCGCCTATTTCGCAAGCGCCGCATTCAGTTCCGTCTTGTTCTGGCCGTCAATCTGTCCAACACTGGCGCCCCATGGCGATTCGAATCGAGATCGGCCTCAAGCCGGGCGTGCCTGACCCGCGCGGCGAGGGCACGGCATGGCGCGCGCGGTCCTATTTGCAACTGCCGGTGCGATCCTGCCGCACGAGGGATGTCTATCTGATCGACGTCCCGCTCAATCCGGATGAGACCGGCCGAACCCTGCGGGCGTTTTGCGATCCCGTCACGCAAGAGGCCGCACTCGACCGCCTCCCCGCGCCGCCCTTCGATTGGCTGCTCGAGATCGGATTCAAGCCGGGCGTGACCGACAACGTCGGCCGAACCGCCCGCGACGTGCTCGCTGATGTTCTGGACCGACCGATCGGGCCCTATGAGCAGGTCTACACCGCCACACAGTACTTTCTTATCGGCCCGATGGAGCGCAGTGGCGCCGAGCGAATCGCGGCAGAGCTCCTTGCCAACCCTCTGATCCACACCGTTCAGATCTACAGCCGCGATGAATGGCTGAATGCGCCGCCTCATCGGGAACCCCCCGTCATACGCGACGACACCGCGCCAGCGGTCCGCGAAATCGATCTGGAAGTTCCCGATGACGAGCTCCTGCGAATCAGTCGGGACGGCATTCTCTCGCTTTCCCTCGACGAAATGCGCGCCATCCGCGACTACTATCGGCGCCCGGATATCCGCGCAGAGCGGGCCTCCGCAGGCCTGCCGCCCCGCCCAACCGACCTGGAACTCGAATGCCTCGCCCAGACGTGGAGCGAGCATTGCAAACACAAAATTTTCGCGGCGAAAATCCGCTACCGCGACGAAAACGGCGCCGAGCGCGAAATCGATTCGCTCTTCAAAACATTCATTCGGGCAACAACGGAACAGGTCAGCCGGCGCATCGACTGGCTGGTCTCCGTGTTCAGCGACAATGCCGGCGTCATTCGGTTCAACGAACGCTGGAATATTTTGTTCAAGGTGGAGACGCATAACAGTCCGTCCGCGCTGGACCCCTATGGCGGCGCCATCACCGGGATTGTCGGCGTCAACCGCGACGCGCTCGGCACGGGCGTCGGAGGAGAGATGGTCTGCAACACCTGGGGATACTGCTTCGGACCGCCCGATTACGCGGGCGATCTCCCCGAGGGCCTCATGCATCCTCGCCGCATCCGCGATGGCGTGCACCAGGGCGTCATCGATGGCGGCAACCAAAGCGGAATCCCATGGGCGCGCGGCTGGGAGCGATTCGACGAGCGATTCCTTGGAAAACCGCTGGTCTTCTGCGGCACGGTTGGCCGGCTGCCGGTCCTCGTCGGCGGCCGCCCGAGCGAACGCAAAGAGGTTCTGCCCGGCGATTACATCGTGATGGCCGGCGGCCGGATTGGTAAAGATGGTATCCACGGCGCCACGTTTTCATCCGAGGAACTCCGTCAGGAGTCGCCCTCCCAGGCCGTACAGATCGGAGACCCCATCACCCAGCGCAAGCTATACGAATTCCTGATTGAGGCGCGTGACCTCGGCCTCTATCGCACGCTCACCGATAACGGAGCCGGAGGTCTCAGCAGCTCCATCGGTGAAATGTGCCGGCTCAGCGGCGGGGCCGATGTGGATCTGACCAATGCCCCTCTGAAATACGAAGGGCTCCATCCATGGGAAATCTTCCTATCCGAGGCCCAGGAACGGATGACCCTCGCCGTGCCCCCCGAATGCTGGGATTCTTTTGCTGAACTGGCCAGGCGGCGCGACGTCGAGGTGGCCCGGCTTGGCGTGTTCACCCAATCTGGGCTTCTGCGCGTAAGCCACCGCGGACGCCTTTGCGGAATGCTGCGGCTCGACTTTCTCCACGACGGCTGTCCGCGCATGGAATTGGCTGCCGCCTGGTCGCCCCCACGCGTCCCCCCACCCAAACCCCTGCGCGCGGGCAACCGCAGCGTTTGGGTCCTTCGCCTGCTCGCCGCCCCGAACATTAGATCCAAAGAACCGATCAGCCGCCACTACGACGGCGAAGTCAAGGGCCTCAGCGTGCTCAAGCCCTTTGTCGGAATCTGCTCCGATGTGCCGAGCGATGCCACCATCCTGCGTGTCGATTATGAATCCCGTGAGGGGATCGTACTCGCGGAAGGGGTCAATCCGTTTCTGTCCGATCTGGATACGTACGCGATGGCGGCTTCCGCGGTCGACGAAGCCGTACGCCGAATTGTCAGCGCGGGCGGCCGCTGGGACCGCATCGCCGCGCTTGACAATTTCTGCTGGCCGGATCCGGTGCTCTCCGAAAAGACCCCGGATGGCCCCTATAAGCTGGCCCAACTTGTCCGAGCGAATCAGGCCCTTTACGACGTCTGCACCGCTTACGGCGTCCCCCTCATCAGCGGCAAAGACTCGATGAAGAACGACTCGACTCGAGGCGGTCGCAAGATCTCCATCCCCCCAACGCTGCTGATTTCGACGATCGGAAAAATCGATGACGTCCGGCAGGCCGTGACCATGCCCTTCAAGCAGGCTGGGGACGCAATCTTCGTCATCGGTCTGACGCGCAGTGAACTGGGCGCTTCCGAATATCACCGACAGCGCGCCCTCGCCGCCGGCCAGCCCCATCGAATCGGTGGCCAGCCGCCGAGTCTCGACCTGGAAATGGCCAAATCGATCTATCACGCCATGAACGAGGCGCAGGTCCGCGGGCTCATCCGTTCGAGCCACACTCCTACGCTCGGCGGCCTCGCGATCGCCTTCGCCTTCGCCGCGCTGGGAGGCGGCCTCGGCGCCCGGATCGCGCTGGAAAAAGTCCCTGAGGACGGCGCTTCGCTCGACGCCCTCCTCTTCGCCGAAAGCAACAGCCGTTTCGTCGTCACCTGCCCCGCCGAACGCGCGGCCGAACTCGAGGCGATATTTCGGGGGTTGCCGTGCGCGCGCGTTGGCGATGTGATGGCGGCGCCGGAGCTGTCGATCGGGCTATTCGGGCGGAAGGTGGTCGATTTGCCGCTCGACAAGATCCGACGCGCCTATCAGACGCCGTTCTAGGTTTTTTTATGATTCAACATTTCCATAGCATGGAAGCCGGTCCGCGCCGTTTTTACAGAGGATGGAAATTTCGAACGCCGTTTTTACAGGGCATGAAACCATGCGGCCCCCGATCCTAATCCTTACCGGTTATGGACTGAATTGCGAAGCCGAGTCGGCGCACGCCTGGCGGCTCGCCGGCGCCGAGCCGCGGTTGGCCCACCTGCACGACGTCATCGAAGACCCGACGCCGTTGCGTCAGGCGGCCGGTTTGATGCTCATTGGCGGTTTTTCATTTGGCGACCACATGGGCTCAGGGCTGGTTTTTGCCAACCGGCTCCGGACGCGGCTGGGCGGAGAGCTGCGCGCATTCCTCGAGCGGGGCGGAATCATCCTCGGCGTTTGTAATGGATTCCAGATTCTCACCAAGCTCGGACTGTTGCCTGGCCTCGGCGCTGACCTGTTCGAGCCGACGGTCTCGCTGATGCAGAACGCCTGCGGGCATTTCCTCAACCGGTGGGTCCGCGTCCGCTTCGAACCCCACTCTCCCTGCATCTTCACGCGTGGACTGACCGAGATGGATCTGCCGGTCCGGCATGGGGAGGGGCGTCTTTACCCCGCCTCGTCTTCAGTTCTCGCCGCGATCCAGCGCAAAAAACTGGCCGTATGCCGATATGTCGATCCGACAACGAACAAACCGACGCAAAGATTCCCCCACAACCCAAACGGATCCGTCAAGGCGATCGCCGGCCTGTGCGATCCCACCGGCCGCGTCTTCGGGCTGATGCCGCACCCGGAGGCGTATCTGTTTCCTGAAAATCACCCTCACTGGGACTTTCAAAAAGTGCGAGGCGCCCTGCCGGAATACGGATCCGGGCTCTCTATTTTCATCAACGCGGTCAATTATCTCCGCGCATCCTGAGCCGTTCGATCGTTGCGTGGGCCAGTCGGGTCGGGCAATCGCGCTACCAGGGCAACGCACGCGGCACGGCGCGTTCGTGGTCCCGATCCATCCCGCCCAGCGACGAGGCGGGGGAAGGCGGTGTGGCAGGAGTGGAAAAGGGCTGGGAAATTGTCGCGGAAAACACCGGGGCCGGCGTCGGGGCGAGATCCGTGGGAGCGAGCTGGAACGGCGTGAATGACGCACCCCGCCAGGGCGAAGAATGTGAATCTGAAACCATGGGTGAACCGCCCGCGCCCCGCAACGCGCTGAAGGGCGAATCCGAAGAAATCGCAGAGACTCCCTCCCGCGCCGAGAACGGAAATTCAAAAGATCGCAGCGGGTCCGCTTTGCGCTCCGGCTCTCGTTGCGCCGCCTCCCGACGGATACTTTCGAGCGGCGTCGAAAGGCTTGACAAGCCGGCATCGTAACGCGGGGTATCGACGCGAAAGCCAAACGAGGGAGCCTGATCCACCAACAGGGGCGACCAGCGATCGCGCGGCTGTGCAGCCTCATCGACCGCGTCCGTGCCGAGGTTTTCGAATTTTGCCAGATCTCGCCTATCTTCGCTTTCGAGCTCGTCGCCTTCGCGCTCCCGCGATTGGGGATCGCGGCTCGCATTCTCCGGCCGCCGAGCGGGGTCGCGAAATTCGATCATCGCGGAACGGGCGAAGGGATCTGCGTTCGTCGTACCTGCAAGGGCGGCGCGGGCTTCGTCTGAAATCGCGGCCTCTTCATCCTCAGTGCCCTCTTCTGCCTCGCGATTTTTAGCCTCCGCCTCCGCTCTGCGGGCGCGGTTGGTGGCGATATCGTTTGCCAGCCACCCCCACCCCGAATCGTTCGGTGATTGCAACGAATCCTCCCGACGAAGCCGGTCCCGACCGGATCTTCGGATCGGAAGCAGGGATGAATCCTGCGGCGGCGGTTCGGTCGGCGCCGGAATCATTCTCGGTCGACGCCGTTCGTCCGTCGGCCTTTGAGGAACGAAAGTAGGCTCAACAACGGTTCCCTCCGGTTCAGGCTGTTCGACTGGCGGCGCGACCTGAATGGGCGTCTCATGAATTGCTGCCCGGCCACTGTAGACAGGCGGTGGCCTCGGCCGCCGCAAATCAAAGCGGGCGGGAGACTGTGGCTCCGTTTCCGCCCACAAGGAGCCAGAGCAAAGGATAAGAAACGCCACAAGAAAACGAATTCGCATACCTAAAACATACCCGTCACATGCGGTTTGCCAAGTCAGGGCTTGCGCCAACGGAATCAGGTCGTGCGAGATAAAAAAGTCCTGCAAAATAAAAAATGATGGTGAACAAAATGAGTAAAATTTCTTGTGATCAAATGGCTTACGGCGGCTGGCCGAACTGTGTGCGACTGACAGATGGACGCAGCGAACTGGTGGTCACGACGGATGTGGGACCGCGCGTGATCCGCTACGGCCGGGTTGGAGGAGCGAACGTGTTCCACGAGTACCCGGATCAGCAGGGGCTTCAAGGGGGAAAATCCTGGCGGATTTACGGAGGGCACCGACTCTGGATCGCGCCTGAATCCAAACCGCTTTCCTACGCTCCCGACAATTCACCTGTTGAGTGGACTTGGAAAGGCGACGTTTTGACGCTCCTCCAAAAACCGGACTCGCCCAGCGGCCTGCAAAAATCGATGGCGATCCGGCTGGTCCGTGGCAGCGTCCGCGTGGAGCACACCCTCACAAACCGAAGCCGGAAAACGTGGACAGTCGCTCCGTGGGCGCTTTCCGTGATGGCCCCAGGCGGAACCGCTATCCTGCCGCAAGAGCCTTATGGCAGCCATCAAAAGAACCTGCTCCCCGCTCGCCCCCTAGTATTGTGGAAATACACGAAAATGAATGACGCACGGTTTACGTGGGGCGAGCGCTACATTCTCATGCGCCAGGACCGACAAGCGACATCGCCGCAAAAAATTGGGGTCCGGTCGTCGCTAGGGTGGATCCTCTACGCGCTGCCTTTTGGCACCTTCATCAAGCGCCATGAATTCGACCCGGCCGCGGTATACCCCGACATGGGATGCAATGCGGAGGTGTTCACCAACGCGGACATGTTGGAAACCGAGTCGCTGGGTCCGCTAACCGCGATCAAGCCGGGTGCGCGCGTCGTTCACGTCGAGCATTGGGGTCTTTCGGACCATGTCATCACGGATTTCTCGGAAAGCGCGCTAGACGCTGCCGTGCCCGAACTTCTGGCGGAGTGTCAGAAACTCCCGCGGCGCACGGGCTAAATTCATCAGCCTTGGCAGGATCCCGGCCGTATTCCGAATCGAAAGAGCCCTCGGATGGAGGAGTTCGACGAATGGAAGCCGACGCGGGGCGATGTCGGCGCTTCCGCGTCAATGGGCCGCGCGTGAGCCGGGTTCAATCTAGAGCGCAAGGAGCCTCGGCACAAAAACCAGTCCTCCGACGGCAGCGGCCGCAATAGAAGCCGCGAGAACGCCTCCGGCGGCAAGGTCTTTTGCGCGTCCGATGGCGGGATGATGGCCGGGATGCAGTGCGTCTGCCAGCTCCTCCAGGGCGCTGTTTATGGCCTCGGCAGCCAGGACCAACCCAATGCTCAGGGCGACCGCCATCCATTCGGCGCGCTCGATTCGGAACCAGGCCCCAAGCAATATGGTTAGCACGGCAGCCACGGCGTGGATTCGGCCGTGGACATGATGCGTGAGCAGCAAGCCGATGCCCCTGATGGCATATCGGAAGGCTTTGATTCGTCCGCAAATTCGTGCTTGTTGATGTTCTGTCATGCCATTTTTTTATCATGGGCAGCCCAACGAAATCAGCAGGCTGAAAGAACGCCTCAGACTTGCGTTTTGGGCTGGGTGCCCGTACGTTCGCATGCCGAAAGAAGGGAACTTCACCGATGAGTGATTCCGATCTGAGCCCGGAGCAACTCGAGCAACTGGAGACGCGAGACTGGCTGGATTCGTTGGAAGACGTGTACTACTCCCGCGGTCCGGACCGTGTTGCCAACCTGTTGAGCGACCTGCAGCAGCACGCCCAACGGATGGGCGTCAGGCTGCCGGTAACTTCGGTTACGCCCTACACGAATACCATTCCCGCGCACCTGCAACCCCCATATCCCGGCGACCGCGAGTTGGAGCGTCGCATCAAAAGTCTCGTGCGGTGGAATGCGATGGCGATGGTGGTGCGCGCGAACCGCGCCGACAGCAGCATTGGCGGCCATATCTCGACGTTTGCGTCCAGCGCAACGCTGTATGAGGTCGGTTTCAATCACTTTTTCCGCGGACGGAGCGAAACGCAGGAACCGGACTTTGTCTATTTCCAGGGACACGCATCGCCGGGAATCTATGCAAGAGCGTTTTTGGAAGGGCGACTTTCACGGGAGAACTTGGAGAATTTTCGCCGTGAGCTCTCCAAGGGCGGGGGACTCTCCTCCTACCCCCACCCGTGGTTGATGCCGGATTTCTGGGAATTCCCGACCGTTTCCATGGGCCTCGGGCCCATCACCGCCATCTACCATGCTCGATTTATCCGCTACCTCGAGGACCGAGGGTTGAAAAAGAAATCGGACCAGAAGGTGTGGGCGTTCCTCGGAGATGGCGAGTGCGACGAACCGGAGACGCTTGGCGCCATTTCCCTGGCTGCCCGCGAGCAACTCGACAACCTCATCTTTGTCATCAACTGCAACCTTCAGCGCCTCGACGGCCCCGTGCGCGGCAACGGCCAGATCATTCAGGAATTGGAAGCCGTGTTCCGGGGCGTGGGCTGGAATGTCATCAAGGTCATCTGGGGCAGCGACTGGGATCCCCTCTTCGCCGCGGACAAGACCGGCCATCTGGTCAAGCGCATGGGCGAGGTCGTTGACGGGGAATTCCAAAAGTATGCGACAGAATCCGGCGACTACATCCGAAAACACTTTTTTGGAAAGTATCCGGAGACCTTGAAGCTCGTTGAACACCTGAGCGACGAGCAGCTCACCAGGCTGCGCCTGGGCGGACATGATCCAGAAAAAATCTACGCGGCCTATCGCGCCGCCGTGAACCACAAGGGCGCGCCAAGCGTAATCCTCGCGCGCACGATCAAGGGATATGGTCTCGGCGAGGCTGGCGAGGGCAAAAACATCACGCACCAGCAGAAGAAGCTCAATGAAGAAGAGCTGCGTGAATTCCGTCGCCGATTCGACATCCCGATCTCCGAGGACGATATCGCGTCTGCTCCCTTCTACCGGCCCGCCAAGGACAGCCTCGAAATGAAGTACCTGATGGAAAGGCGGCGGGCCCTCGGCGGCTTCCTGCCCAAGCGAACGGTCCGCGCCAAACCCATCACGATGCCCGAAGACGACGTCTTCGCCGAATTCGCGAAAGGCACAGAAGGCCGCGAGGTTTCCACCACGATGGCCTTCGTTCGGCTGCTCTCGAAGATTGTAAAAGATCCCCATGTCGGAAAGCTGATCGTCCCCATCGTTCCCGATGAGGCCCGCACATTTGGCATGGAATCCCTGTTCCGGCAGATCGGGATCTATTCGCACGTTGGGCAACTGTACGAGCCTGTCGATGCGGAGAGTCTCCTTTACTACAAGGAGGCCAAGGACGGACAGATCCTCGAGGAGGGCATCAACGAGGCCGGTTCGATCAGTTCATTTATTGCCGCCGGCACAGCGTACGCCAATCACGGCGTCAATACGATCCCCTTCTACATCTACTACTCCATGTTCGGAATGCAGCGGGTCGGCGACCTGGTCTGGCTCGCGGGCGACAGTCGCTGCCGCGGCTTCCTGCTGGGGGGCACGGCAGGTCGAACCACGCTCAACGGCGAGGGACTGCAACATCAGGACGGCCACAGCCACCTGCTCGCCTACCCGGTGCCGAACCTGATGAGTTACGACCCTGCCTATGCCTATGAAATGGCGGTCATCATCCGGGAAGGCATCCGCCGTATGTACGTCAACGGCGAAAGCATTTTTTACTACCTCACTCTTTATAATGAAAATTACGCGATGCCCCCGATGCCCACAGGGGCCGAAGAGGGGATTCTCAAGGGCATGTACCTCTTCAAGCCGGCAAGTCTTGGGAACGCAAAGTATCGGGCCCAAATTCTGGGAAGCGGCACCATCCTCAACGAGGTCGTGAAGGCACAAGCCATGCTCGCTGAATCCTACGGAGTCGCGGCGGACGTTTGGTCGGTCACCAGCTACAAAGAACTGCGGCGGGACGCAATGGAAGCCGATCGGTTTAATTTACTCAATCCAGAGGAGCCGCCCAAAGTCCCCTATGTTTCCCAATGCCTGAACAACACCGAGGGAGTTATCGTGGCCGCCTCCGATTATGTCAAGATGTTGCCGGATTCGATCCAGCGGTGGGTTAATCGGCCGATGTACAACCTGGGCACGGAAGGTTTTGGCCGCAGCGAAACGCGCGCGAAGCTTCGCGACTTTTTTGAAGTGGACGCCCGCTACATCACGCTTGCGGTCCTGACCCAACTGGTCCGCGCCGGCCAGATGGAACGGAAGGTCCTCGCGCAGGCGATCCGTCAACTCGACATCAACCCGTCCAAGCCGAACCCTCTGACCGATTGATCTGGAGACGAACATGGCTGCCATCGAAATCAAACTCCCCTCGCTCGGCGAAAATGTCGATACCGGCGATGTCGTCCGCGTGCTCGTCAAAGTCGGCGACACGGTAAAGCCGGACCAACCGATTTTGGAAATGGAGACGGGCAAAGCCACCGTCGAGATTCCCTCTCCGGCCGGCGGCGTGGTGGCCCAGGTCTTGGTCAAAGAAGGCGCCAAAGCCCGAGTCGGCCAGCCGATTCTCGTTTTGGAAAGCGAGGCCTCCGCAGCCGCGCCCGCTGCGGCCCCGGCGCCACCGCCAGCTCCGCCCCCCCCCCCCCCACCCCCCCCACCCCACCCGCCCCCGACCCCTCGGGCCCGACCCGACGCCCTTCCGCACCGAAGCCCCGGCGCGGGCGCACGAAGCGCAGGCGCGGGCGGACGCAGAGCAGACGTGGAATAACGCAGCGGGGGCGTGGAAGATCGGAAGAGCACACGTCTGAACTCCAGTCACTCAAGCTGAACCCGCGATGCCGCACGATGTGCAGGCG